>JAZSMM010000107.1:0-25155 GCA_045535895.1 Treponema sp. | reverse complement strand
GTGGCTCTCCATTTTTTCCGCTGCGGAACGGTTTTCATGTACCATGTCTTTTACAACGTCAAGGGAATCAAGCAATGTCATCATTGTGCTCTCGCCTTCTTGAATAACTTGCCCAACAGTTTCGGAGGTGGAAACAACGCTGTCCATCGTATTTCCAAGAGTAACGGCGTATTCCTTTTGTTTTTTTGCCAACTCGTTTACCTTTGTCAAGGCTTCTGACAACATGGTAGAAACTTTCATGTTTTCTTCTGCACCAATTCTTTGTTCGTCCATGGCGTTGGAAATGGTCTTGATTAGTTGTTGGTTTTCTTCCACGCTTTCAGAAATATCCTTGAACGCAATACCCGCCTGGTTTATCGCCTCTACACCACCTGTGATTTTTACAACCATGTCGTTTATATATTGCTGAATTTCCTTTGCGCTTTTGGAAGAAGACTCCGCCAGGGAACGGACTTCATTTGCAACCACGGCAAAGCCTGCACCGAATTCTCCTGCGTGGGCGGCTTCTATGGCGGCGTTCATTGAAAGCAAGTTTGTCTGGGATGCAATCTGCTGAATCACCTTGATGATGTTTTGAACCTGCTCGGAAGAAGCTTGAATTTCATTTATGGCGGCAATAGACTTGGCAACCATTGCGTTGCCGTGTTCACTAGTTCTTGTAAGATTTAGAGAAACTGCGTCCGCCCTTTTTGACATTTCTGCAACGGAATTAATGTTTGCCGCCATTTGTGCAATGGAAGCGGAATTCTGGTGCAAGGCGGAACTTTGCGCCATCATGTTCTGTTCAAGGTCGTCCGCGGAAGATGAAAGATCTTTTATTCCTTCTTCTGCAATCATCACATGTTCGCTTTGGTCTCGTTCCGCTTTGTTTATCCGGGCGAAGGCTTCTTTCAATTGCATAATTGCGGCGCTGGAATTTTTTGTTGTGTCGGAAAGGTTTGCCGCCACCTGCAACACAGAACCTGCTTGGTTGTGCAGTTCCGAAACCATGGAAGCCAGCTGCTTTACAAGGCTGTTCACAGAACTTGTAAGGATTCCAAAGTCGTCAAGCATTGTTATGTCAATCAGCTTTGTCAAATCCCCGTCCTCTGCCAAGCTCTTGAGCTGCAAAGAAACATCTTTGAACCTGTCCCTTATGCCTTTCAGGATTATGTAGATTGGATAGGCACATATTGCCGTGGAAATCAAGAACATCTTTGTCAGGTTCGCTACATAAAAACCTATGGGGGATTCAACAGAATCTGTTCCGTATGTAAATGCAAGTTGGTATGGAACCACCATCAGATTGCTTACTGTAAACATTATCACGACAATCATCAAAATCAGCACATTGTCGCTTATTTTTACGACTTTTCTGGTTTCCTCCAAAAAGTGGATTCTTAACATTTTCCTAAATCGAGTGAAGTAGTTGTTCAAAAAGAATATGCTGTAAATAGAAGTCATGGCTCCGTAACAGACAGCCTGAATCATAAGGAATGTGATTCTTGTGGGGTCTGCCGGGAAAACACCTCTTGCGGTTTTGATTGAAACTATTATGGCATTTCCTAAGATAAAACCAACAACGCAGGCCGCAACACTTACAAAGTTCATCTTTTTGTAAAAGCCCAAAACCAGTGTTTTTTCTTGTTCTGTGGCATTTTCTTTTCCGTCTTTAAGTTTTTTTATGGTTTTAGAAAAAGGACGCAGCATCACATAAAGGATGATGCATACAATCAAGACCAAAAGACCAGCGATTCCCATTGTGGTGGGAAGTCCGGGCAACCAACTTTCTGGTTGCAAATGCAGATAATTCATCTGAACCCAACTTAAAAGAGCCACCCCGAAGCAATTGGTAACAACCAACAATACAATATAACCTGCAAAAACTGACACTTTCTTCTCCTACAATAATAATTGTTGCATATTATACCATTTCAGAAAAAACTAGGCAAGCAAACGAATGAAAAAGAAATTCGCCCAAAAAATTTACCTGCCCAAAAGCTCAATTTTGTTTTTCAAGGCTTCCTTCATCAAGTTGACAAGATTTTGCTGCCCAGAGTAAAGGCAGGTGTCGTGTTCGCTTTCAGAAATCTCACCGGTTAGAACAAAACTGGAGTCCACAATCAACCTGATTTGATTTTTTTCAGTTTCAGTCTTGTGAAAAATCGCACCGGCCAAAAAGTTTTCTTCCGGAGAATCAACCCCAAAATCCGACAAAACAACTACTTTTTTCCCGGCCTGTATCAAAGAGCGAATCTCATTCTGAAAGCAAGACAAAATTTTGCTTTCCGCCATCACATAAATCCGCTTGTGAGCCGACTCCAACATCAAGCGAATCTTGTTCGCAATGTTTTTCGCTCCCAGAATTGTGATGTAGCCTTCTTGGGTTTCCATTTTTTGGGGAGCATTTTCTTCAATCAATAAAGCCTTTTTTTGCAAGTCCGAAAGAGTGTTCTTTAAAAAATCTCCCACAGGAACCGGCGTATATTTTGTGCTTTCGCCCTCGATTAAATACAACGCCCCTTTTTCCGCCAAACTTTGCAACGCTGAATACACATTAGACCTGGAAATCCCAGTTTCCTTTGCCACTTCGTATCCGGACATTTCCCCGTGAACCAAAAATTCTGTATAAATCATAGCTTCCTGTCTTGTAAGATTGAAGGCGGTCAAGTTTTCAATTAGGGTTTGTGTCATAAAGTTTCTCCACGGAATAGTGTTTCTCTTTGGAACTACTGTTTAAAACTACACGGGGAATAATAAGCTGTCAAGGGAGGGGATACGGGTTTTATTTACGAAAAACTTTAGAAGAGCGCAAAGGCGACCATAAGGCCTTTCTTTTTTCTGGCAAAGACTCTATTTTATCCTGTTTAAAACCCAAAGATTCAAACCAGTCGGCAGTTTGTGTTGTCATTATAAAGACAGATTTTGCACCATTGTCTTTAGCTCGCTGCATCAAAAAATCAATGAGTTTTGGGCCCACCCCCAAATGGGAGCAACTTGCATCTACTGCCACAGCGGCAATTTCTGCCTGTCCGTCTTCATACATGTGAAGAGCCGCACAAGCCCGGATTCCACCGTCCAATTCATAGACAATGTAATCGCTAAATTCCGCCGCCAAGGAAGACTCCGTCCTGGGGAGCAATATTTCTTGTTCAACAAAAGGTCTCATAAGATTTAGTACCGCAGGAACATCATCTATTGTCATGTTGCGAACGCCGCCGTAATTAGATTCATATATCATTGTGCCTGAACCAAAGTCAGAAAAGATTTCACAAGGAATTGTGCCGTCAATGTGGCTGTTCAAAACATGAACACGGGAAACTCCTTCTTTGCAAGCGTCTATTCCAAGTTGGACAAAACGGCAGATATTTTTTTTCAAATCATAAACAGAATCCGAGTCTATCGGTTCGCACGGATTGAGTTTTAAAAATTGTTCCGCTTCTTCTAAGTTCAATGCAGGAACCCGATTTTCCGCAGACAAATTAACGCCGCATGGTAAAACAAAAAGTTCTTTGTTTATTTCCGCTTCTGGCACAAGAAAAAACAACTTGTCTGCTTTTATCAACTTGGCAATTTGTGTTGCCAACTGAACGGAAGAAATGTTGTAAGGTTTGCCCGCTGCATTCCAACCAATACAAGGAAAAATCGGGATAAAGTGGTTTTCCAAAACTGTTTTTATAGCTTCTGTGTTTAATTTGTCCGTTTCGCCAGATGTTGTGTAGTCAATTCCTTTTCTAAAACCACGGCCACGAGCTCTCACCCAGTTCCCAATAACAGCCGTCTTTTTTTCTCCGGCAAGGCTGGTCATTATTCTGTTGGACACGTCAAAGGCGGCCATTTTTATAAGAGGCATGGCTTGTTCACCGGTTATTCTGCATCCGTCCTCTATCTTCCAGTCCAAACCAGAGTGTCGCAAAACTTCGTCTATGCGTTTGCGTGCGCCGGGCACAATTACAACTTGCAGACCTGCTTCATGAATCATGCAAATATCCCGGATATGGCTTGTAAAAAGGGATGAATCTATGATGCGGTCGTCAATATAAATAACAACAGAGGCGTTTTTAAAACGATGTATATACCTTAGGACATCACGAATATTTTCTGCCTTGGAATAAACGGATTGCATGAAATCAGTATAAAAGAAAGGAAGGAATTAAATCAACAAGGTTAAATCTAACAACACGGGTCGCAAGCTCTTTTTTGTTGATGATAAAGCCGTTTGTTTTCATACATTAGGGCGTCTGCGTCTTTCAAATGTTGGTCCAAATCCGTTATGGATTCAAACCATTTATAGCCCAAGGCAAAGGTCGGTGCTTTTTTGTCGCTGGAATAGTCTGAAAGTTCTTTCATTTTGTTTGTAAACATGTCTTCTGGAATTCCAACACATAAAATCACAAATTCATCTCCGCCCACTCTGTACAGGTCTTTTCTTCTGAAAAGTTCCAGCATTTTGTTTGCGACGGACACAAGGGCTTCATCCCCTTTTTTGTGACCAAAATTGTCGTTCAAAATTTTCAAGTCATTCAAATCTATATATGCTATGCCAAGTTTTCTTGCGTCTATCGTTTTTATTTTTTCCGTGTCGGAAATGAATTTGTTTCTGTTCTGCAAATCTGTGAGGGAGTCCGTAAAACTTTGGTGTATAAGTTTTTGCTTGGATTTTTGCTGCTCAATCATGGAGACTATGAAGAAAGACAAAGTTTTGAACAAAAATCCTATATGAGAAACAGACTTTAAGGAAGAAGGGTCGTCCACGCCGATAAAACCGATTAGGTTTCCGTCTTCCTGCTGCAACGGGACAGCAATCAGACTTTTTATGTTTTGCATGGCAAGGGTTTTATATTCTTCTGTTGTTTTGTCCGGCATGTCGTCCACACTCGGAATATAAACATATTCATCCTTATTGAAAGCAGCGAACCAATTGGGAATTATATCTAACGGAAGGTCTTGCAGGACATCCTTTTGGGGTTCCGCCTTGGGCGAACACCATTCATAAGTGTTTGACATTGTTTGTTCTTTCAAGTCAAAATCGAATATATATGTTCTGTTTGCTTCCAGAAAAATGCCGGTTTCTGAAAGGATGGTGTTAATGTTTTCGTTCAATGATTTTTTGTTGTGCAGAATTTTCAAACAGTTGATGATAAAAGACTCGATGTTCATCATACCGTCTAGTTCTTTTGTTTTTGCCCTAAGATTTGTCACGTCCATGGCAATTTCCATTCTGGCTTTTTTATTGTTGTTCCAGTTGATGATTTTGTCTTTTAACAAATAATGCCGCTGTTTTTTTTTGTCCACAAATTCCCATTCGTAAACTTCTTTGTCTTTGAGTTTTGCATTTGAACAAACTGGACAGGGAGAAGTACGGTTGTGCAGAATTTCGTAACATTTTGTCTTGGATGACGGTGCTATGTCAAACATTTTCTTGGCTGCTCCGTTTGTGTAAAGCAACTCGTAATTTTCTATGTCTGCAACATAAACAGCTTCTGAAAGTTCATCTAAGATTTGAACCATAATCTATATTCTAGGGCAAAAGAATAAAAACATCAATAAAAGAAATACGTTTTAATGAATTTTCTGTGAAAACACGCAACCGCAATAATCTTGGCGATAAAGGTTGTACTCGCAAGAAAGTTCTAGCGAACGTTTGTAGCCGTTCTTTTTTTTGAAGTCGGCGTATAAAAATTTGGGGGAGTTTCCGTTTTTTTGCTCTAGCTCTGCTCCGATTGCGTTTATTTTTTGAGCGTCTTTATGCGGGCTGATTGAAAGTGTTGTTGTTGCGTAGTCAAAGCCGTTTTCCGCTGCGTAAGCAAAGGCTTTTTCCATGCGGAACCTGTAGCAGCGGTAGCATCGTTCCCCTTGTTCCGGTTCACTTTGCAAGGCGACTTCCTGCCGTGTCTTTGTGGCGGCAAAATATTCTTGCGGGTTGTAAGGAGGTATAAAAAGTCGTACATCCTTGGCAAAAGGAAAAGCGCAGACGAATTTGATCAACTCATCGCGGCGGCGAATGTATTCGGACTGCGGATGTATGTTTGGATTGTAATAAAAAATCGTCGTTTCAAAATAACTTGCTAATCTTTCTAAGACGGCGGAACTGCAAGGTGCACAACAAGCGTGCAAGAGCAAAGAAGTTTTTTTTTGCGAATTGTTTTGCAGAATTGATTCAAGTTGAATTTGCATTAAACGGTTGTAGTTTTTTTTTGCGTTATTTTCCATATCTAAACTCATCGCACTCAAAATGATAACGGAAAAAGCGGCGGCAAGTCAAATAATAGACAATCATAAACTCTTTCATTATAATGGAACAACACTTAAAATGAGGTGCTTTATATGCCTAAAATCGAAGTCAACGAAAATCTTTTTTTTAATCTTCTTGGGAAAAAATATGATTATGAAACATTGGAAGAACGCCTGACCTGTGGAAAGGCTGAGTTGGATGAAAAGCCGGATTTGTCCATGCCACAAGCCGAGCGTGTCATCAAGATAGAATTGAATGACACGAACCGTCCGGACTTGTGGTCAACGGCAGGTATTGCACGACAACTGCGCATTCATGGTGGCGGCTCCCATGCCGATTATTCTGCTTTCATGTCAAAGCCTGGGGATTTGGTGGATTGCGGGAATCGTGTTGTCAAAGTAGACCCGCAGTTGAAAGATGTCCGTCCTTACATGATTGCTTTTGTTATTTCCGGCAAGCCAATTGACGAACCTATGCTTTTGGACATAATTCAAACACAGGAAAAATTATGCTGGAACTTTGGTCGTAAAAGACGCAGTGTTTCCATGGGTGTGTATCGTTCCGCAATGATTCAATGGCCGGTACATTATAAGGCGGTTGACCCGGACAAGACAAAATTCGTTCCGCTCCAGTGTGAACAGGAAATGACTTGCCGCCAAATTCTTAGTGAGCATCCAAAAGGTAAAGAATATGGTTGGATTCTAAAAGATAAACCCTTGTTTCCTTTGCTTGTGGACGATAAAAATGAAATCATGTCCATGGCTCCGATTATAAACAGTGCGACGTTGGGTGCTGTCAAGGTTGGGGATTCTGATTTGTTGGTGGAAATGACAGGAACGGATATGACTTCTTTGTTACTTTCCGCAAATATTGTTGCATGTGATTTTGCTGATGCCGGTTACGCTATTCTGCCGTGTAAAGTGGAGCATCCTTATGACACGGGATTTGGAAAGACAATAGTGGCACCCTTTTATTTTCAGCAACCAACAAAGACTTCTGTTGTGGCAGTCAACAAATTGCTAGGAAGCAATCTTTCTGCGGAGAAAATAAAAGATGCATTGGAGCGAATGGGCAACACCGTCACAGTAAACGGCGACGAGTTTTCTGTGCAGATTCCTCCATATCGCAACGACTTTTTGCATGAAGTCGATATCATAGAAGACGTTATGATGGGCATGGAGCTTTCCGCTTTTCCGCCAGAAAAACCAAGGGATTTTACAATAGGAAGGCTTTCTCCTGTTACGACGTTCAGCCGCAAGGCAAAGACATTGCTTGTCGGTTTGGGGTATCAGGAAATGATTTTCAATTACTTGGGTTCCAAACGGGATTATATTGACCGCATGAACATTGACGGAAAAAATGTAATTGAAATTTCCAATCCTATGAGTGAAAATTACCAGTTTGTACGTCCTTCCATAATAGCTTCTCTTTTGGGTGCAGAGTCTGGCAGTGGAAACGCAGTTTATCCTCATAAAATATTTGAGATAGGTAAAATTGCTTTTTTGTGTGATGAAGAAGTTACAGGAACAAGAACCCGTCAAAGTCTGGGATTTTTAACGGCTTGTGGAGAGGCAAATTACAATACCATCGCAAGCGAGGTTGCAACGTTGCTTCATTTCTTGGACCACAAGTATGTAGTGGCGGAATCCGATGACCCTAGATTTATTCTGGGACGGCAGGCACAGGTTCTTGTGAACGGAAAGCCAGTGGGCGTTTTTGGAGAAATACATCCAGCTGTTTTGGAAAACTGGGCGATTGGCGTGCCTTGTGTCGCCGGAGAACTTGATATAGAAGAACTGATGTTGCAGTAAACCGGCTTTGCCATGCAATCTGATTTAGCAAAAACAGAATCAAAAAAATTTTATCGTTCTCTTGCGACCATTGTTGGGCCAATTGCCGGGCAGAACCTTATTTCTGCGGCAGTAAATGCGGCAGACGTTGTTATGTTGGGTTCTGTAGGGCAAACCGCCATAGCAGCTTCTTCTCTTGCAGGTCAGGTTCAGTTTATTCTGTTCCTGATTTTTACGGGCGTTTCTTCCGGTCTGATTATGCTTACGGCACAATATTGGGGAAAAAAAGACACGGATTCAATAAAAACGCTTGTAGGAATTGCCTTGCGACTTTCTCTTTCTGCTGGAATTGTTTTTGGTCTTGGTGCGGTCTTTTTTCCAAAGGCGTTGATGCGGATTTTCACAAATGACACCAACCTTATAGCTGAAGGAGCTGTCTATCTTAGAGTTGTCGGTGTGTCTTACATATGTCTTTCTGTTTCCCAGGTTTATCAGGCTGCATTTAAAAGTGTGGAACGTGTAAAAGAAGTCACAATAATTACTTGTATTGCACTTGGCCTTAATATTTTTTTGAATGCTGTTTTTATATACGGGCTTTTTGGCGCACCAAAACTAGGAATTTTGGGCGTGGGAATGGCTACAACCTTTTCCCGAATTGTGGAAGTTGCTATATGTCTTGGCGTGGCATTAAAATTAAAGGAAATTCGTTTTACACCTGCCGTTCTGTTTAGGCGGAATGTGTTTCTTGCCCGTGATTTTTTTAGGTATTCTATGCCTGCGTTGGGAAATGAGTTCGTGTGGGGTGCCGCATTTGCCATGTATTCGGTGATTTTGGGGCATATGGGAGAAGACATTGTAGCGGCGAATTCTGTGGTTACAGTTGTCAGAAATCTTGCTTCTATGTTGTGCTTTGGAATGGCATACGGTGGTGCAATTCTGTTGGGCAAAGAAATGGGTTCAGGTAATCTGGAACTAGCTTCTCGCAATGCCTCCAGACTGGTCAGGAGTACTGTGATGGCCGGTTTAATTGGCAGTTTTATGGTTGTTTGCATGAAGCCGTTGTTGCCGTATATTGCGCAGTTGTCGGAAACTGCATCCCGTTATCGGGATATTCTTTTGTACATAAACGCAGGAACTGTGTTTGGTGCGGCAGTGAACACAGTCCTTATCTGCGGTGTGTTTCGTGCCGGCGGAGACTCAAAGTTTGGCTTTGTGCTGGACACGATTATAATGTGGGGAGTTTCCGTTCCTTTGGGACTGCTTGCGGCTTTTGTCTTAAAATTGCCGCCTGTTGTCGTTTATCTTGTGCTTTTTCTGGATGAATTTGAAAAAATGCCATTTAATGTTGTGCATTACGTGCGGCGAAAATGGCTGAACAACATCACACGGGAAGAAAACTCGTACACGTAAAAGCACATTTTGCCTGCGTGCGAAGTGGTTTCTCTTTGTGTCTTGTTCCCAATCCTGCGTTTTTCTGTTACACTTGGTTCATGGTAATTTCATCTATAGACTTAAAAGACGGAAAAGTAGTCCAGTTAAAGAATGGAAAAGATTTGGTTCTTGAACGGGATAATCCACTTGAACTTATTGCAGAGTTCAACAAATACGGCGAAACAGCGATTATTGACTTGGATGCCGCTATGGGCAATGTTGACTCAAAGGGAATCACGGCAAATACAGACATTCTAAAATCTTTGCTTAGGCATGGTAATGTGCGTGTTGGTGGCGGAATTCGTGATGTAAAAAAAGCCAAGGAACTAATTTCTTTGGGGGCAGAAAAAGTCATAGTCGGTTCTGCTGCTTTTAATAATGAACCAAATGATTCTAACATATTAAATACGACATTTCTGGATGAACTTGTTAAAGCCATTGGAAAGCAACGTATTATAATTTCTGTTGATGCAATAAATGGAATGATTGCGGTAAAAGGTTGGACAGAGAGCACAAAAATTCCTTTGATTGAAGGTGCAACGGCCGCACAGCAGTATGCCTCTGAATTGCTTTTCACTTGTGTGGAACGAGAAGGCTGCATGACAGGAACGGACATGGAATTGGTCAAGCAATTGAGGGAGTCGGTTTCTTGCAGGTTGGTTGTTGCAGGTGGAGTTTCTTCTTTGGATGAAATAGTTGAGCTTGAAAAACTGGGCTGTGATGTCCAATTGGGAATGGCATTATACACAGGAGCGGTTTCATTGAAAGACGCTTTCATCCGTTGCTTGAATTGGACGAAAACAGATTTGATTCCTGTCGTCGCACAAAGCCTTGCAGGTGAAGTCCTTATGCTGGGTTATGCCAACGAACAAGCCTTTAGAAAAACTTTTGACAGCGAAAAGTTGACTTTTTGGAGTCGCACACGCAACGTCCTTTGGACAAAAGGAGAAGGTTCCGGTAATTATTTGGAAGTGGTCAAACTCAGAGCCGACTGCGACAGAGACACCGTTCTTGCCACTGTTGTTCCGCATGGTCCTGTTTGCCACACAGGTGGTTGGACTTGCTTTTCTTCAGAATCGGATGCACCTTCCACTCTTGAACGGCTCTATGATATTGTCACGGAACGCTTTGCTAACCCCAAGCCCGGTTCCTATACAGCCACACTGGACGGCAACCGTGTGCGGGAAAAGATAGAAGAAGAAGCAGAGGAACTTACAGAAGCGGAGAACCATGACGAAGTTGTTTGGGAATGTGCGGACCTGCTGTATTTTATGAATGTTTTGATGTTCCATGAAAACGTGACATGGAAGCAAGTGTTGGACGAACTGGACAGAAGACACAAAAAATAGGATGTACTATGGCGTTGATTCAAATAAACAAAACGATTGATGTCCCCGACTCTTTTTTTGAGCCAAGGATTTTTTCCGATGAAGTTACCGGCAGCGATGTAGCAGCTGTTGTTGCGGACGTTTTGCGACAGGTTAGGCAAAAAGGCGATGTCGCATTAAAGACTTTTTCCTTTTCTTTTGACAAAGTGGAGCTTGATTCTTTCCAGATTGATTCGGCGGACTTGGATTTTGCGGTGGAATCCCTAAAAAAAGAGAATCCTCCATTATATGCGGCACTTTGTCGTTCTAGGGATTTGGCTTTACGCTTTGCTCGCAGGCAACGAAAATCCTTTGACGACTTTGAAGAAGAACTGGAACCAGGGCTTTTTACTGGGCAGCGGAACATCCCGGTCGAATGCGCGGGGCTTTATGTCCCGGCAGGGCGTTTCCCTTTGTTGTCCTCTGTGGTTATGACATCACAGCCTGCACTGGCTGCAGGTTGTGAAGAAGTTGTTTTATGTACTCCGCCCAGACCGCATCCAGACGGAAGCAAAAAGCCCTATGCAGACAAGGGGATTATGGCAGCGGCTGCGTTGTGTGGAGTAGACCGTGTTTTTGCGTGTGGAGGTGCGCAGGCAATTGCCGCAATGGCATATGGAACTGAATCAATCCCTAAATGCGATGTAGTTGTTGGTCCCGGCAACAAATTTGTTGCAGAAGCAAAACGGCAGTTGTATGGTTCGGTAGGAATCGATATGTTGGCAGGACCTTCGGAGGTGTTTATAATTGCGGATAATTCTGCAAACCCTGAATGGGTTGCTGCCGATATGTTGGCACAGGCGGAACACGACATTGACGCACAGGCTATTCTTGCCACACCTGATTCTGACTTTGCAGAAAAAGTTGTCAAAGAATTGGAAAGACAAATTTCATTGCTGGATATAGCGGAAACCGCTCGTTGTAGCTTGGAACGTAACGGAAGAATAATCATAACAGACTCTTTGGATCAGGCTGCATTAATTGCAAACCAAAAAGCACCGGAGCATTTGGAATTAGCTTTGAATGAAGGCTCCAACTTGAACAGGATTTCTGTTGTCGTGAGAAACTACGGGTCTTTGTTTTTGGGACATGGTTCTGCGGAAGTCTTGGGGGATTATGCTGCAGGGCTTAACCATACTTTGCCTACTTCCTCTACAGCTCGTTTTACCGGCGGTCTTTCTGTAAGATGTTTTTTGAAAACCGTGACTACCCTTAGGGTGGAACAGGATTCGCAGGGACAGCAGGCATCTGTTGCTGCGGCAGAACAATTAGGAATTGCTGAAGGTCTTTGTGCCCACGCTCAGGCTGCACGGATAAGATACAAAAAATAAAATCATTTTATTTTCATGGAGGATTTTATGCAAGAAAACATGGAGAAACAGCTTTCTTTGGCAGAGCAATTTAGGAACAAAGTTGTGTTAAAGGTTGCGAAAATTATAAAAGTTGAGCAGCATCTCGGCGGAACTATGCTTTATATTCTTACGCTTGATTGTGCAGATGAAGAACCTAGGCAAATAGTTAGTTCGATTGTGCCGTATTATAAACCAGAGGAATTGCAGGACAAAAATATTGTTCTTGTTTACAATCTAAAACCTGCGAATTTCCGCGGGGTACGCAGCAACGGAATGCTTCTTGCAGCATCAGAAACGACAGACGAAGACCACGAAACTTGCGAGGTTTTGTTTGCTCCGCAATTTCAACCGGGAACAATTCTTGAGCCAGAAGGCTTTGAGCCACCGGAGGAGAAACTTTGTTACGTAAAGCCGGACAAATTCTTTGATTTCCCATTGGTCACAGTGAATGGTTATGTAGAAATTGATGGTCACAAGATAGGTTCAAACGGTCAGTACGTCACCGCATCTGTTTATAAGAACGGTGTTGTGGGGTGATTTTATTTGATGTCTCCCAAGTTGTACGGTGTTTCTTGGTAAACGTAATAGTTCAACCAGTTTGAATAGAACAAGTGCGCCGTGCTTCTCCAAATTGACACGGGTCTTTTTTCTGGGTTGTCTTCAGGAAAGTAATTGTACGGTATTTCTATATCCAAGCCTTTGTTTAAATCTCTTGAATATTCTTGTGCAAGGGTGTCGGTGTCGTACTCAAGATGACCCGTCATAAATATTTCACGGTTGTCGTGGGACTTGACTAAAAGAACTCCCGCTTCGTCTGATTCTGCAAGAATTTGCAAACCTCCGTGCCGTTGTATGTCTTTTTTACTTACAGTTGTATGCCTTGACTGGGGAACAGGAAATTCATCGTCAAATCCTCGCAACAAGGGTTCCGCTGGCGTTGTGCGGTGGTGATTGTAGATTCCGAATAATTTTCTTTCCAAAGGTTGTTTTTGTACTCCGTAGTGATGGTACAAACCGGCTTGCGCCCCCCAGCATATGTACAAAGTGCTGAATACATTGTTTCTCGCAAAGTCCATTATTCCGCACAAATCTTTCCAGTAGTCTACTTGCTCAAAGTTCATCTGCTCAACAGGTGCTCCAGTTATAATCATCCCGTCATAACGGGAATTGAAGACATCTTTGGAAGGAATGTAAAACTTTGACATATGTTCTGCACCGGTATTTTTGGAAATGTGGGATTCCATATGCACAAGGGATATTTCTACTTGCAAAGGTGTGTTGCCTAAAAGCCTTAGCAGTTGTGTTTCTGTTGCGACTTTTGTGGGCATTAAATTGACTATCGCTATTTTCAACGGACGTATGTCTTGGCGAGAAGCCCTCTGTTCCGTCATTACAAATATATTTTCTTTTTCAAGCACAGAACATGCCGGCAAGTCCGACTGTATTTTTATTGGCATAATGCAATGAGTATAGCATATTCCAGTTTAATTTGCTATACTACCGAATATGAGGTTTTCTGTTTACAGTAAGGAATCTGGCGGTGGTGCCGGCAAGCCGAACAAAAAAAAAGCCACAAAAAAACTTCGCACGCTTGTTCTTTTTTCCAAGCAAGAACCAGAACCTTTTCGCAAAAAAATTGAACAGACTTTCTTGTCTGTGTTTCTTCCTGCAAAAGTTGAATTGAAAACCAACAGATTGGGCGGTGTTCCGTGTGACATTCTTGTGCCGGAGGTGACGGCTTCTAAACGTACAATTATTTATGTGCACGGGGGCTCTTTTGTTGGAGGCTCTCGGGACTCGTGGAGAAGTTTTTGTGCTTCTTTGGCAGCGGAAAGTTCTTCCCGTGTTGTTGTTCCGGAGTACCGTCTTGCTCCGCAATATGCGTATCCCGCCGCATTGGAGGATGTTCAAGCTGTTTTCAGGGAATTGTATATACAAATAAATGCCGCAGGAGCTACAGAACCAGAACTTATAATAGCTGCGGACGGGGCGGGTGCTTCTATCGCTCTGGGCTTGATACAAACTCTTAAAGGTGCTTATAGGCAGTTCATTCGTAATGTTGTTCTTTTTTCCCCTTGGTTGGATATTTCCCCAGGTTCTTTGTGTGCAACCAGTAAAAAGCCAAAGGATGGGATAATTTGTGCTGATTGCATCCGTAGAAGTGCGGACCTTTACACATATGAGTCCAATTTATCCAACCCCTTGGTTTCTCCGCTTCTAATGGCTTCTGAAAAAATGTTGGAATTTCCACCCGTGTACATTCAATGTGGTGGCGATGAACTTTTGCTGGATGATGCCAAACAATTCACTGAAAAACTTGAAGCCAACGGTAATGTTGTGGTGTTAGATGTATGGCCAGGCATGATGTTCATGTTTCAAATGGCCCATGAATTTTTGCCTCAAGCTCATTTTGCCGTGCAACGTGTTGGTAAATATATCCAGAATTTTGGCAAGAATAAAGATTCGGACAATGACGAAGAGGACGAAATTTAAATGGAACTCGTTGCTCCTGCGGGAAATCTTGACAAGTTGTATTATGCATATACATATGGTGCGGATGCCGCTTATATCGGTCTCAAGCGTTTTTCCTTGCGAGTGAAGGCCGATAATTTTTATGAAAATGAATATAGAGAAATAATAAAATTAAAGGAATCCCACCCCAAAAAACGTCTTTTTTGTGCTTTGAATATAAGTTTTCATAATCGCGACATAGACAATTTTCTTTCCGACTTGGATTTTTTTCGTTGCTATCCAATAGATTCGTTTATCATACAAGACATCGGGATGGTTCCGATTCTTCAAAAGCATTTTCCTGCTGCGGCATTGCATCTGAGCACGCAGGCCAACTGCATAAATCGTGAGGCGGTGAAAATGTATCGCAACTTGGGTTTTAAACGCGTGGTGCTTGGCAGGGAGGCTTCGCTAGAAGAAATCCGGCAGATAAAAGATGCTGTTCCAGAAATGGAATTGGAGGTTTTTGCCCACGGTGCAATGTGCATAGCGTATTCAGGACGTTGCCTGATGAGTGCATACCTTACAGGACGCAGCGCAAACGGCGGATTCTGTTCCCATTCTTGCAGATGGGAATACAACGTGCTTTCCAATTTGCCTAAAAATGGGCAGCTAGTATTGGAAGAAAAGGAACGTCCTGGAGAATATTTCCCTGTTTTTGAAGGAGAAAATTTCACCGCCGTTCTTTCTTCCAAAGATTTATGTATGATCGACCACTTGGATAAAATGAAAGCAGCCGGTGTGGATTCCTTGAAAATCGAAGGTCGAATGAAAAGCATTTATTATGTTGCTTTGACTACGAGGGCATACCGCAAAGCCTTGGATGCGTTGGAAGGTAAAATCACTATGCAAGAATCCCGTCCTTTTGTTGACGAACTTTACAATGCAAGCCACCGTGAGTTTGGGACGGGGTTCTTTTTTGGACAGGACGACGCTAATAAAACGACTACAGGAGCTTCTGACAGTCCTTATGAATTGTGTGCTTCTATTGGTAGCGTACTTGATTCTGTCTGTGAATCCAACGTGTTCCGTAATGCGCAGAACACAGAAAACCTACGCAACCAAGAGATGTTGGAGATGCATCCTGCCGCCCGTGCAGCCAAAGAGGCCGATTTTGCCGCTCATCCGGAAAAACGAAAACCACTGGTCGAAAGACATTCTGATTGGCATTTTTACGTTTACAATGCAATGAACAAAGTCGCTTCTGCAGATAGCGGTGTCTCTAATGCGTCTTGGGTGTTAGAATTCATATCTCCTGACATTCCGTGCCTTGCTGCCCCAGAAAATTCCTACCAGTTGATTAATCCTGAAACTGGAGAAGTTTTGGACTGGGTTTGTCATGGACATCCTTGCTTGATATATACTAACCTTCCGCTTTCAGAAGGAATGCTTGTACGAACAAAAAACATAAGGTTTGGGCAGGTTCAGGGCAGGTGATTAAGAATTTCAGTTTTATACAAAAAAAGCTGCCCCTTGTGAAGTCTTTCCGACTTTTGGGACAGCTTTCTTAAAAACATTTCTGTACTTACTTATACAACGGACGAGGCGTATAATGTGTGTGCAACAAGTGATGTGCCTTTTCGCTGTTTGGCTCGCCAAAATAATCCTTGTAGATTTGTGTAATCAAAGGATTTTGGTGTGAACAGCGGATTTCGTGAGTTTCGTCGTCTGTATAAAGAGCAGCGGCACGTTTTACACGAAGTTCATCGCTGTGACCATAAGGCTGACCGCCACCTGTGACACAACCGCCACGGCAGGCCATTACTTCAATAAAGTCGTATGGTCTTTCCCTTCCTTCTGCGGCTGCCTTGCGAATTTCTTCCACAATAGGTTCAACATTTGACATTTGGTGAACAACGGCAAGTTTTACCTTTGTTCCGTTAAGGTCAACTTCAGCTTTTTTTACTCCGTCAAGACCACGAACCGGTGTGTAGTTCACATCGCCAAGTTCTTTGCCTGTAACAAGTTTGTATGCTGTTCGCACAGCTGCTTCCATAACGCCACCGGTTGCACCAAAGATCGTTCCAGCTCCTGTGTATGGACCGATTGGGTTGTCCGCTTCGCTGTCGGCAAGGTTTGCAAAGTCGATTCCCGCTTGGCGAATGATGCTGGCAAGTTCCCTTGTTGTAAGAACTTTGTCAACGTCAGCACAGCCGCTTGACTTCATGCTGTCATCACGGCGAGCTTCGTAGGCTTTTGCGGTACACGGCATAACGGAAACATGATAAATCTTGTCTGCTGTTAAGCCAGCTTTTTCTGCCCAGTAGGTTTTGGTGATTGCACCCTGCATTTGCTGAGGGGATTTTGCACTGGAAAGATTTGGCAACAAGTCGTGGTAATTTTTTTCAGCGTAATCAACCCAGCCGGGGCAACAACTTGTAAACATTGGCAAAGCCCCGCCCTTTGTCAGACGTGTCACAAGCTCTGTACCTTCTTCCATGATTGTAAGGTCGGCTGCAAAGTTGGTGTCAAAAATGTATTTGAAACCAAGCATACGAAGAGCAGTATAAAGTTTGCCTGTAACAAGGCTTCCGGCAGGAAGACCGAATTCTTCGCCAATAGCAGCACGCACAGAAGGAGCGATAGAAACAACCGGAGTAAGGTTTGTGTCCGCAATTTTTTCAAACACTTCCTCCAATACATTGTGAGTTGTAATTGCACCTGTTGGGCAGTGAGCCGCACATTGTCCACAACGAATACAAGGACTGTTTGCCAAGTCGCTTCCGGCAACTGGACCGATAACAGTTTTGTCACCACGTCCGGTATATTCCATGGCCCATACGTTTTGCATAAGCTGGCAGGCTTCTACGCAGCGACCGCAGTTGATACATTTGTTCCTGTCAAGGACGATTTCTTCATAGGATTCATCTACAGGTTGGTTTTTCAGAATTTTTGTGAACCTAGGAGCTTGTCTTAGACCAAAATCTGCCGCTAAATCCTGAAGTTCGCACTGCCCTGAACGGCTGCACTGCAAACAGTCGCTTGGATGGTTTGACAGAATCAATTCAAGAACGGTACGCCTTGCTTTTGTCAGCTCCAGATCGCTTGTCACTATGTTCATGCCGGGTGCACACTCTGTACAGCAAGCACGTGTCATGCGAGCACGTCCTGTTTTTGGATCGACATTCTTTACAACACAAATACCGCAAGATGCCCATGCAGGTAAGTCTTTGTTGTAGCAAAGAGATGGAATTTTAACATTCATTTTCTTGCAGGCATCTAAGATTGAAGTTCCTGACTCAACAGAAACTTCTTTTCCGTTTATCGTTAAATTAACCATAAAAACAGCTCCTCTTATTTCTTCTCAATCGCATTGAACTTACAGGTTGTCTCACAAGCACCGCATTTCAGACACTTGCTCTGGTCGATAACGTGGCGCATCTTCTTTTCTCCTGTAATACAGTTGGCAGGACACTGGCGAGCACAAGCACCGCAACCAATACATTTTTCGGTGATATGGAAACTGATTAGCTTTTTACACTTGCCAGATTCACAGTGCTTGTTTTGTATATGGTCAATATATTCCTGCTCGAATTTGTTGATTGTGGAAAGAGTTGGATTTGGGGCGGACTGACCCAAGGCACACAAAGAACAAGACTTCATGGCTTGACCAATATCCTTGAGTTTTTGGATGTCCTCCATTTCTCCGTTTCCACGGGAAATTTTGTCCAAAATTGAATACATTTGACGAGTTCCAATGCGGCATGGAGAACATTTTCCGCAGGATTCGTCAACGCAAAATTCCATGTAGAACTTTGCAACGTCGACAACACAGTCGTCCTCGTCCATTACAATCATTCCACCGGAACCCATCATTGAACCAAGCCTTGTCAATGCACCAAAGTCTATTGGTGTGTCAAGATTTTCTTCTGTGATGATTCCACCAGAAGGACCGCCCGTCTGAACACCCTTGAATTTTTTGCCGCCTTTAATGCCACCACCGATTTCAAAGATGATTTCACGCAAGGTGGTTCCCATTGGAACTTCAACCAACCCGGAGTTGTTGACTTTTCCTGTAAGAGCGAAAACCTTTGTTCCCTTGGAGTCGTCCGTTCCAATGCTGGCGAACCAGTCGGCTCCTTTTGTCAAGATGACAGGGATGTTCGCCCATGTTTCCACGTTGTTGATAACGGTTGGTTTTCCCCAAAGTCCGCACTGTGCAGGAAATGGTGGTTTTGGAGTTGGCATTCCACGCTGACCTTCGATTGAACGTAAAAGTGCTGTTTCTTCACCACAAACAAAGGCTCCAGCACCAAGGCGGATTTCAATGTCAAAGTCAAATCCAGAACCCAAGATGTCTTTTCCTAAAAGACCGGCTTCTTTTGCTTGATCCATGGCAATCCTCAAGCGGTCAATGGCCAAAGGATATTCTGCACGAATGTAAACGAAGCCCTGGTTTGCTCCTATTGCCTTTCCGCAGATAGTCATGGCTTCAATGATTGAGTGAGGGTCGCCTTCGATGGTAGAACGGTCCATGTAAGCACCTGGGTCGCCTTCGTCAGCGTTGCAGACAACATATTTTACATCACCTGGAGCTTTCATTCCTGCTTCCCATTTTACGCCAGTAGGGAATCCCGCACCACCACGACCACGCAAGCCGGACTTTTTGATTTCGTCTACAATTTGCTGTGGTGTAAGTTCAAACAGGGCTTTTTCCAACGCCAAATAACCGTCACGGGCAATGTACTCGTTGATGTCTTCAGGGTTGATGATTCCGCAGTTACGAAGAACAATTCGCTGTTGCTTTTGATAAAACTGTATCTCTTCTACTTCTTCACGGCTTTTCTTTTCTTTGTTGTAAAGAAGTCGTGTAACCTCAAGTCCTTTTATGACTTGTTCGGTAATGATTTCCTCTGCGTCTTCTGGTTTTACTTCTACATAGAAAGAATCATCCGGCAAAACCTTTACTATAGGACCTTTTTCACAAAAACCAAAACAACCGGTTTTTACAATTTGGGCTTTGTCAGAAACGCCGTGTTTTTTTGCGGCTTCCAGAAGGTTTCTATAAATCTCATCGGAACTGCTGGACTCGCACCCTGTTCCGCCGCATACAAGAATATAATGTGTATATGCCATAAAATTTCTCCTGAACCGCTTTATTTTTGCTCAACGACAAGTTTGTCCAGAACTTTTTTGTCGATAAGGTGCGTCTGAACAATGTCCTTGACCAAAGCAGGTGTTACCTTTCCATAAATCACAGTAGGCATACCCTGCACCAGAACTTCCACAGTTGGCTCGTCTCCGCATTTTCCCATGCAACCAACTTGTCTTATTGTTACTTGTCCGCCCAAGCCTTTTGAGTCAACTTCATTGATAAAAGCGTCAAGGACGGTTTTTGCTCCAGCCTCTATGCCGCAGGTGTCCATACCGACAATAACCTGTAGCGTCTTTCCTTCCGGTTCTCTTTTCATAAGTTCCGGTTTCATTTGACTGCGTATTTTCCGCAAATCTTCTAATGTCATCTTTGCCATTAAAATAGCTCCTAAGTATTTATTTCATGTGTTAAGGACAGTCCGCTTTGGAAGCAATCCCTACTGTGTTTTTTGCAACCGTAAAGGTTCACATGAAAGTTATAAATCGCACTAGATTATGCGTTTCTGTATTTGTCCAGAATACCTGCAACCTGTTTTTTTGTCAGTTTGCCGTAAACATCCCCGTTCACCGAAAGAACCGGTGCAAGACCGCAACAACCAATGCAACGTACTGGTTCAACAGAAAAAAGTCCGTCTGCTGTAGAAATATCTTCCGGATTTAATCCTAGGATAGAACGAGCTTCGTCTATCAAGTCCTGGCCGCCTTTCAAATAACAGGCTGTTCCAAGACAAACGCTGACTTTGTTCTTTCCGGGCTTCTGGTTTTTGAAGAAGTGATAGAACGTCATGACACCGTATACACGCGCAAGCGGTGAACCTGTTCGTTCCGCCACAGCTTGCGCAGCCTCTTTGGAAATGTAGCCTTGTTCTTCTTGTACTTTGTGAAGAATCATAATTAAATTTCCAGGCTTTTGTTTCCATTCATCAATAAATGCATCAAGGTCTTTTGAAAACCCAGCATTTGTGCAATTAGCCATATAGACCCCCGTCTTTGTTATGGATATTTTTTTATTATATCCGCTAATTTGTCATTCTGCAACATAAAAGCAAAAAGGGCCTTTGGATAAAACGGCGGCATATGTCAAGTAGTTCTATATAATTCGATTGTTTAGAATTGTATGCAGAAAATAATTTCTTGTGTTTGAATCAAAAAATCTACCAAAGGAATTGAAAAGATAACCTTCTTTCCAGAAACCTTGGATGAACTTCCGTTTGCAGAAACTTTTGCGGAAAGAATCTGACTTGGCACTTGCACGGCAATGGAAATCATGCTGTCTGTCAAAGCTTGTTTTGCTGTTTCACCGTAAATTGCGGCAATCAGCTCTGTGTATTCGTCCTTGCTCATTGTTTCTTCTGTAAGAACGGGGGCTGAAAGAAGTTCTGCGTATTCGGCTGTTTCTGGCGGGATTATTCTAAGTAACTGTTTGAATGTTTCAGGGGAAAGGGCGAGTTTTATTTCTTTTACTTTTAAGCCGTTAGTGTTTAATGTGTCTCCAAAAATCAATGCACCAGGAACAAGGGGAAGAATTTCTGATTGTTGGCTTGTGTCTTCTATTGTCAAGTTTCCTTTTGCTGTCAAGGAAAGGCTGTCCGGCAAAGAAACTGTAACGGATTCAAGTCCTGCATCATGTAAAGCCTGTTCTGTTTTTTTTGCATTGAACATGGGCATGTCTTCTGTGGTTCCTGAAAAAGACCTAGCTGTACCTGCAATCCGTTCGTCTATTGTAGCTGAAAAAGAATAAGATATCGTGTTGTCAGGAGAAACGGAAATTGCAATTGATGGAGAACAACCTAATAACAGGAGCGTCATGATTGCTGTTGAAAAGCAAAGTGTTGTTAAAATGGAAAAATGATTTTTCATGGTCTAATATTTCCTTGTGCATTTAAAGAAAATTTGACATAGGTAATGTTACACGTATTCCTGTGGAAAAAACCAATCCGGCCGCAAGTGAGTTGACAAACGGCAGGGCAGAGTTGTCCGGCTTGTTGAATACTGAATAGTGGATGTCCTGTACAAAAGAAATTTCTGTCTTTCCGGCTTTAAAAGAAGGTGTTTGCCACACAATCCCGATTATCCCAGGGAAAACGGAAGCCTTTGCTTCTTTAGGTTTTTCCAAATTTTTCGTGCCGGGTTCTACAGGGGATCCGATAGAAAAAACAGGGCCTGCGTAAACTCGCAGACCCTGTAAAATTGTAAGGGAGAGAACAACAGGAATGCGAAAAACTTTCATTTGCGGGTCGTACCCCAAAGAAAACCCCATTCCCGGTTGCATTTTCCATCCTGTGTATCTTGCATGTACGTCTAAAGTAACTCCACGAAAATTTAGCAGAAACCTTTCCGCTGTAAATAAATTCCAATCACCTGTCAATGTTCCGTCCAAAGCAATGTTCGGTAAAAAACCTGGCTTTGCATAAACTTCCCCTGAGGTTTGTTTTTGGGGCACAGGTTGCTCTATGGTGTTTGCCTTTGCAATTTGTTCATTTTCTCTTGTAGGTGGCAAAAACTGTCCTGCGCCAACGTATGTTCTGTTCCAGTAAGATTCTTTAAGAGAAGAAATGATTACGCCTGTATTCGGTCCATCGCTAGCGGAGTGAATGAATTGGTTGTTGCCAAGGTACAACCCAACATGGGAAATTTTGTTTCCGGCTGTTTTAAAGAAAAGTAAATCGCCAGGTTCTTTTTCGGAATCATTTATGATTCTGACAGCGGCGTACAAAGCAGAGGTTGAGCGGGGGAGTTGAAATCCTATAGATTCTCGTGCAACGGTAAAAATAAACCCGGAACAATCCATCCCGTTTTTGTCTATTCCTCCATAAAGATAAGGAACGCCAACAAATTGTTTGCTATATGAAATCATTTTGTCACGAGCATTAACAGATTCTTGTGCTGTCATTGTTTGACCTGTCAAAAACATTGCAGGAAGATTCCATGCAGCAAAACAAAGTAATAAACAAAATTTTTTCTGAAAATTTATTTTAAGCATGACGTTATTATAACCCATAAATCACAAAAAAAATCAAAAAAAATAAATTTTCGCAACATTTTTCTATGTTGATGTGTCATATTTATAATAGCATTTTTTGTATTTTTTTGGTAGGAATCACATGAAAAAAGAAAAACAATCTACGCCTTGGGCCTTTCTTGACGAATGGAGGGGCAAGTCTTTCTCTGGCGAGTGGCCGACTCTGCCGGAGATGTTCCGTATAACAGTTGAACGGTATCCAGACCGTCCTTGTTTTACAGATTTTAACCCAAACAAGCACACCCTTACTTACACAGAAGTCCTTAAAAATGTGGAACGATTGGCGACTTGGCTAAGCGTTGCCGGTGTAAAAAAGGGAGATCGTGTTGCGGTTTCTGGAAAGAATTCTCCTGAATGGGGAACTGTTTATCTTGCAGTGCTTTTTGCGGGAGGAATAATTGTTCCTATAGATTATGCTTTGCATGAATCTGAGATGGAAAACCTTTTGAATGCCGCCAAGCCTGTGTTCTTTTTCGTTGACGAAGAAAAATTCGATTATTTTGTGGCTCATCCATGCGGTGGCCAGGTTTATTCTCTTTCTCCAAAGTATCAAGACACTTATGTGTATTCTCTTGAAACATCCAAGTTGCCGCAGATTGTTCCCGTGGCAGAGGACGACACGGCTGCGATTTTGTTCACATCTGGAACAACAGGAAATCCAAAAGGAGTAATGCTTTCGCATAAGAATTTTGTTTCAGACTGTTATATTGCCCAGACAAATCTGAATATATTCCATACAGACGTTTTTTATGCGCTTCTTCCTATACACCACTCCTATACGATGCAGGCGGTGTTCATAGAGTCTCTTTCTGTTGGAGCGGAAATTGTTTTTGCGAAATCCATGGCAGTTTCTCGTATGCTCAAAGAACTTAGAGAAGGGCAGATAACAATGCTTCTTGGCGTTCCTTTGTTGTTCAACAAGTTGTTGGCAGGGATTTTAAAAGGAATCAGGGACAAGGGGCTTGTTGTTTATGGAATAATGCGGTTTTTGATGGGGGTTTCATATTGCGTTAAAAAGGTTTTCCGTGTAAACCCGGGCAAAAAGATTTTTAAGGCAGTGCTGGAAAAAGCTAGCATTTCCACTTTGCGTGTGGCTATTTCTGGCGGAGGACCGCTTGCGGCTAGTGTTTTCCGTGTGTACAATGAGCTTGGAATAGACTTTATTCAAGGTTACGGACTTACAGAAACATCTCCTATTATTGCCTTGAATCCAAAAGAAAACTTCAAGATTGAAAGCGTAGGTCGTTTTTTTGCACCTTACATGGATATGAAGATTTTGGAGCCGGATGAAAACGGGATAGGTGAGGTTGCTGTAAAGGGTCCAATGGTGATGCAAGGTTATTACAATATGCCAGAAGAAACAGCTGCTATGTTCACAGAAGATGGTTGGTTTAAGACGGGCGATTTGGGTAGGTTGGATAATGAAAACTATTTGTATCTTGCCGGGCGTGCCAAGAATATGATTGTTACCGAAGGTGGAAAAAATGTATTTCCAGAGGAGATAGAAAATTACTTCCAGCTTTATACGGACATAGAGCAAATTACAGTTCAAGGTTATATCATGGACGAAGCAACAAAGTCCGAAGGCATAGAAGCCTTGATTTACCCTTCTGACGACTTGTACAAAAAATTGAACACAGTGCGCGGTGAACTTGAAAGTCAGACGGCTGTTTATGAAGACATTGAGGATATAGTTGCAGAGGTGAACAAAAAGCTTCAGCCTTATGCAAGGATTTCCAATATTGTAATTTTGGATGAACCGTTGGAAATGACCACTACAAAAAAGGTAAAACGAGTATATAAAAAATAAGCAATGCTCAACATATTATATTGAAAATATATATTTGGTTTGTATTTGGCATAGCAGGGCGGCAAGCAATGCTATTCCTTTTTGTGTTGACAGGTTTTCTGTGTTCATAAAATGAATTTTTCTACAAAAAGAGCCAAGCCGTCGTTGTTGTTTGTGTGTTCCGTTGTATAGCTCGCCAAAGTTTTGATTGTGTCCAAGCCGTTTGTCATCGCAACGCTATGTTTCGCGTAACGTGTCATTGACTCGTCGTTCATGCTGTCACCAAAGCTGACAGCGTTGTCTCTTTCTATATTTAAACGCATGCAAAGCCATTCCAAGGATTCCCCTTTTCCGCAGTTGCTAGGTAATATCTCTAAAAAATATGGTTTGCTGGTGAATATAACGCATTTGTTTCCTATGGCAGCTTTTAGTTTGTTATGGAGAGCTAATATTTGATTTGGTTCGCCGGGGACGACCATCTTTGGATGTCCTTTCCTCAAAAAACTTTTAAAATCATGGACAACAGACATTTTTAATCCGCTTAGTTTCACATCGACTTGTGTCCATTTATTGTCTTTTGGGGTG
>JAZSMM010000178.1:0-2096 GCA_045535895.1 Treponema sp. | reverse complement strand
TTATTTGACATTGATTGTGCTTGGCTGGTTTAGTATTTGTGGAGCTAGTTATGATTATGGCGAAATGAATTTCTTGAGTTTTGATACGAATCCAGGAAAGCAGTTAGTTTGGGGTCTAAATACTTTAATATTAAAATTCATCATATTGATGTTGGATGATTGGATTTATGATTGGTTTTCCTACCTCTTTTATGTTTTCATGTTATTGTTGCTTTTGGTCACGCCATTTTTGGCAGAAGATACAAATGGCTCATATTCGTGGCTGAAATTTGGATCCGTGAGCTTACAACCAGCAGAATTTGCAAAATTCACGACGGCTTTGGCTTTGGCGAAATTCATCGATGGTTATGGTTTTACAATGAATAAGATGAAATATTCCTTGCCTGTGGTCTGTATAATATTGTTGCCGATGCTATTGATTGTTTTGCAAAGGGAAACAGGTTCTGCACTCGTGTTCTCGGCTTTTTTCTTGATGCTGTATCGTGAAGGCATGCCTGGTTCAATATTGTTTGCCGGAATTTGTGCTGTAGTTTATTTTGTTATAGGTATTCGTTTCAGTACCGATATGATGGTGGATGATTGTACACCTTTAGGAGAGTTTATGGTATTGTTCTTGATTACAGTATTGTCGGCTATACTTGTAGGTGTGTATTGTAGAAAAAGGAAGTTGGTTTATGATATTTTGTTGTATGGAACAGGTGGTATTGTCATTACGTTTCTTTTTTCGCTTTATGTCATTCCTTTCAACATTCTTGTTGTTGTATATATTATATGTGCAGGATTAATTGCTTGTCTGATGTTCTATGCTTTTCGTGAGCGGAGTATGAACTATTTTTATATATCCTTGTTTGTTGTCGGTTCTATGGCTTTCTTTTATTCTGCAGAGCATGTGTTTGAGAAAGTGCTTGAAAACCACCAAAGAGAACGTATTGAAGTTCTGTTGGGAATGAAAGAGGATTTGGCTGGTGCCGGTTATAATGTGAATCAAAGTAAGATAGCGATAGGATCCGGAGGTTTGTTGGGTAAAGGTTTTCTGAATGGGACACAGACTAAGTTGAAATATGTACCGGAGCAGGATACGGATTTTATTTTTTGTACAGTAGGCGAGGAGCAGGGATTCTTAGGGTCTGCAATAGTCCTGATTTTATTCATGTCGTTGATTTTAAGATTGATTGTGATATCAGAACGTCAGCATTCTCGTTTTGGACGTGTATATGGGTATTGTGTCTTGAGTATCTTTTTTTTCCATCTTTTTATCAATGTAGGTATGGTTCTTGGGATTACTCCTGTTATTGGTATTCCCCTTCCTTTTTTTAGTTATGGAGGATCTTCTCTTTGGGGATTTACCATCTTGTTGTTTGTTTTTCTGCGGATAGATGCGTCTCGCAGCATTCATTAGTCGTGTATTTGCAATCCGATGTTGGTAATGCCTTTTAACGGATTGTCTTGCATGATATGGTTGATATGGAATGTTGTTGTAGAGTCGGAAGAAAAAGAGATGGAAGAAAGCGGATGTGTGTATTGACGTGATTCGCCAATACCATTTCCTTTCCAATTTCCGGTAGAATCTGTCAAGTAAAGATGCAACGTATCTTGATTGATAGTAAGCCAAATATCCTGATACTTGTATGAATCGAGATGTCGGATGCCTAATGAAATATGGTAGTTCGTATCGTTTTTCAAAGGATTTTCCAGAATGAAAGAAAGTGTATCTTTGTTTTCCCAACCGTATGCGTTGACCGATTGGTAAGAATGAAACAGGGTATGCTTCTGACAGGATGTTACTGTCAGAAGCAATAAGAAAACGAGTGGTTTGAGTATATTTTTATGCATAAATTTACGCTTTGTTTTCATTCGTTTCGTTTTTTTCTCGCTGTTTGTTTGGTTGTTTAGGGCGGTTCTTGTTTTTATTCCTTTCTTTTTTCTTGTTGTCTTCTTGTTCTTTCCGTTGTGTAGGTTCCTGCTTTTTCGGAGTATTTTCTTTGTTCGCTATATTTGTGGTGGGATTGTTCCCATTTGTCTTTTTCTTCTTTTTACGATTGTTTTTTCTTTTGTCAAAACGTGTCAGACTTTCTTGAAGTCGGATCGTAGCCATG
>JAZSMM010000208.1:0-9003 GCA_045535895.1 Treponema sp. | reverse complement strand
CCTGAACAAAATGTTTCTTTCCGTGACAACTACCTCGACCTGCCTTTCGATGTGTCCGACATATTCTTTATCTTAACTGCAAACACTCTTGACACCATTCCAGAGCCTCTCTTGGACAGGGCGGAAATCATCATGCTTTCCGGGTACATAGACCAGGAGAAAATGGAAATAGCAAAAAAATATCTTATTCCCAAGACTTTGAAAAAAAACGGGATGAAGAAAAATCAGATTAAATTCGACAAAAAAACACTTGAGTTAATCGCGGAGTCCTATGCAAGGGAATCCGGGGTACGCTATTTTGAAAAATGCATAGATAAGATAATACGCAAGATAGCCATGGAATTGGTCAGTTCACAAGAAGTCCTTGATGCAGAAAAAGAGTTGTCGTCTTTGCGCTCTCAATCAGATTCAGTCCTTGAAGACGATGAAAAAGAATTGTCACTGGATGTCATAAAAGCAGAAAAAAGACTCAAAGAAGTCCTTTCCAAGCAATTCTCGGTTGACGTTGACTTGGCTAAAAAATATTTGGGAACTCCAAACTTTGACGAGTCTGAAATAAAGAAAGCTGACAGGGCGGGAACCGCAATCGGTCTTGCATGGACGAGCATGGGCGGTGACACTTTGCTTATAGAAGCGGCTGTTATTCCCGGAAAAGAGGGTTTTGTTCTTACAGGACAGTTGGGCGACGTGATGAAAGAGTCTGCGGAGATAGCGATGAGCTGGGTGAAAACCTATTCCGTAAAAAAATCATTGAAAGAAACCGAATGGTTTGACAAACACACAATACATGTTCACATTCCGGAAGGAGCTACACCTAAAGACGGTCCGTCGGCCGGCATTACTTTGACCACGGCTTTGGTTTCACTGCTTTCAGGCAGAACCATAAAACCCCATCTTGCCATGACTGGGGAACTTTCCTTGACAGGTCAGGTTCTTCCAATCGGCGGGCTAAGGGAAAAGACGGTTGCCGCCAGACGTAATAAAATCAAAAACATAATCATACCCAAGGCAAACCTACGTGATTTGGATGAAATTCCTGAACTTGTTAAAAAAGGGATTACATTCCATCCTGTTTCCCGCATAGAAGAAGTCTTGGATTTGGCTTTTTGATTTTATGGTTGCATCAAGCCTTTGACAACTCATATTGCCTTCCGCTAAAATGGGTTTATGAATGCTTACAAAATATGCAAGGACAAGGAATTGCGTATTGCAATATCCGGTAAAAGTGGCTGCGGCAATACGACAGTTAGTTCGTTGTTGGCGGAAAGACTTGGCATAACAATGATAAACTTCACTTTTCGTTCTTTGGCGCAAGAGGCAGGTTTGTCACTGTCCCAAATAATCGAACAAGCCAAGACAGACGATAGTTTTGACATTGAAGTCGACACACGCCAAGTGGAACTTGCAAAAAAAGAGTCCTGCGTACTTGGGTCAAGGCTTGCTGTATGGATGCTCAAGGAAGCAGATTTGAAAGTCTACTTGTTCGCAGATGATAATGTACGTGCCGAAAGAATCCTTAAACGGGAAGGCGGCTCTCTTGATGAAATAAAGGCGTTTACCAAAATGAGGGACACGGAAGACAGCATGCGTTACAAACGTCTTTACAATATAGACAACGACAACTACGATTTTTGCGACATGGTGATTGACACGTCGAAATATAGCCCAAAAGAAATCGTTGAATTGATTTTGGCAGAGTTGTGCAGGCGAGGAGATTTGGTTTGCCTGCAATAGAATTCTCCCACTTGCTACTTAATGTATTTTTGTGTACAGTATTACAATGAATCTAGAAGTTTTTGTTCTAGGCTGCGGCGGGATGATGCCTTTGCCTTATAGACATTTAACTTCCGTCCTTTTAAGGCGCGACGGGGACTTGTTTTTGTTTGACGGGGGTGAAGGCACTCAAGTTTCTTTACGCAGGCTTAATCTGAAATGGAAAAAAATAAACGCCATATTTGTAAGTCATACGCATGCTGATCATGTTACAGGCATTCCGGGTCTTATGATGCTTTCTTCCCAAGTCGATCGTGACGAACCTCTTTATATCTATGGACCTCCAAGGATTGCAGAATATGTGGAACAAAGCCGAAAGGTTCTTGACATGTATATAAACTATCCCGTTATTGTGAAAGAAATCACTGCTCCGTGTGTTGTGCATGAAGGTGATGGGTTTTACATAAGGGCTTTCCCGTTGCAGCATACAAAAACTTGTGTCGGCTACACTTTGGAAGAACTGGATCGGCCGGGACAGTTTAATCCAGATGCCGCACGTTCTTTAAAAGTTCCATGCGGTCCATTGTGGGCAAAGTTGCAGTCTGGGCAACCTGTGACGGCGTTGGACGGTACAACAGTTTGTCCTGAACAAGTTTTGGGTAAAAAAAGGTCCGGACGAAAATTCAGCTATGTAACGGATTCTTTATATTTGCCTTCAATCGCAAAAGAAGTCCAGGGCTCCGATTTTTTGATATGTGAAGGAATGTTTGCGGATGATGTCATGGATCAAGCCAAGGAAAAAAAGCATATGACAGCCCGCCAAGCCGCCACAATAGCGAAAGATGCCAAAGTAAAAAAGATGGGGCTTATTCATTATAGCCCGCGGTACACAGACCATGACTTGGAGGTGTTACTTGAACAGGCTAGAAGTGTTTTTCCAGAAACGGTACTTACGAAAGACAGGATGGTTTTTGACATCCCGTACGAAGATTAATTTTTGTGATACAAAGTGATACAAGTTGAAGATTTTACAAAGAGATACGGTAATCACACAGCGGTATGCAGTGTAACGTTTGCAGCTGAATCTGGACATGTTACAGGTCTGTTGGGAACCAATGGAGCGGGCAAGACAACTATACTGAAAGCGGTCTGCGGCATACATTACGCTACAACCGGCCGTGTACTAGTCCAAGGATTGGATGTCGCCCAAAACCCAATCCAAGCGAAAGAACTGGTGGGGTATGTAAGTGAAAATCCTTTGTTAATCGATGGATTTTCGGTGAAGAATTTTTTGATTTATGCTGCAAAGATTCGTATCGCTTCGATTGGACAGAATAACTTGTTCGGCGACATTAACGAAGTCGTGGACAGAGTGTGCAAGCAATGTGCTTTGGAGGGCGTGATGAACAAAAAAATAAACGAACTGTCCAAAGGCTTCCGTCAACGGTTGTCTTTTGCCCAGGCGTTGTTGCACAACCCACCTGTTCTTGTGTTGGATGAACCTGTTTCTGGACTGGACCCTGCGCAGATTCACCATATCAGGTCATTGATAAGGCAACTTGCAAAACAAAAAACGATTTTGTTGTCCACACATTTGATGCAAGAGGTAGAAGCCTTGTGTGACACCGTACACGTTCTATCTAAAGGAAAACTTGTTGCATCAGGTTCTATCGAAGATATAACCAAACAGACAGGCTTGTCTTCTTTTGAAGACGCTTTTCTTTATCTTTCCGGTAAAAACATGGGAGATATGGAATGAAAAAACACCTAGCAATTGTTTGGTTGAGTCGGCTGACATTTCTTGTCCAAAAAGAACTCAAAATATTAGCAGGACAATGGTTGTTGTATGTCGCTTCCGCTGTTTTTTCATCGGTTTGCGCTCTGCATTTTTTTTTGGCTGGCCGGTTTTTTTTGCCGTCAAGAGGTAGTAGCGATCTCAACTTGTTTTTCTCCATAATTCCATATATATCTATATTGATAATTCCTTTCCTCACAATGGGGCAATGGACATCCGAGTCATTGCTTTTTGATTTAACTTTGCCAGTGTCAGAAGCTCAACTTGTTCTTGCAAAATGGACTTCCTGTGTTGTCGTTGCCGCCCTTATGCTTGTTCCCGGTCTTTGTGTGCCTTTTTTGGTGAACCAATATGGTACTGTCGATCTGGCACAGATTGTTTCCGGTTATGTAGGGATTGTTTTTTTTCAAGGAACTGCGTGTGCCTTGGGAATACTGGTGGCTGCGGTTTTCAACGGAAAAGTGCCATCTTTTTTCGTAACCGCATTGTTCTTGACTGTTTTTTGTCTTGTGCATCTTGTCCCTGTCTATATGGAAAATCCGTCTTGGCTTGCCTCGTTGTGCCGACAACTTTCTTTTTCATGGCATTTTGACGGAGCAAGTAAAGGTATTGTGGACACAAGGGATTTGGGGTTTTATTCTGCTTCAACCGTTTTCTTGATTATGGCAGCGAGTGAATCCATCAGAATCAAAAAACGAGGTAGTCTATGAGAACCACATCCACTGGAAGGAAGTTGATCTGGTTTCTTTGTGTGTTGATATACATACTTGTACTTCTAGTCATTGGCAGGTATTATGCTAGAATTGACTTGACCCAGGGGAAAAAATTCTCAGTTTCCGATTATACAAAAGAATTATTGGCGGATTTACAAGAGCCGCTAAGAATAACTTATTATGTTTCTTCTGAACTAACTAAATTGTATCCTCAGACGCACAGTATAAAGGATTTTCTTTTAGCCTTTGCTTCTGTAAATCCGTTGATTTCACTTGATACTGTGGATCCAGTGTCAGAAGGTTTGGAGGATTCCCTTTCACGTCTTGGAGTTTTTGGACAACAAATCCAATCTGCCAAGGGAAACACCACGGAATATACGACTGTTTATTCCGCTATAATGATTGAATATCTGGAACTTGTCACTGTAATTCCATTTATTTTGTCCGACGAAATGTTGGAATTTGAACTTACATCAAGATTGATGCACCTTGTGGAAGGAATATCCAGGCCTGTTTTTATTATGGCTGGGAATGGAATGGATGTTGAAAAAGATTATTCCTATGTGATTCCTTGGTTGCAGGCCGCTGGATTTGTCTGCAACGTGATATCGCCCCAGGAATTCAGTTTGATGCAAGCAACAGAATACAAGCACGAATATAAAAAAACTCCATTGGTTGTTTTTGGAACGTCTAAGTTCACCACGGAACAAGCGCAGTTTGTCCGTGAATATGTTGAGTCCGGCGGAAACGCTTTGATTATGAGCAGTGCAATTACAGTTGACATTTACAACGGGTGGGAAGCTGTACCTGCAGAAAAAGATGCCGTCTTGTCATTGTTGGATGAATGGGGAATAGACATACGGAACGATATCTTAAACGACATATCATGTTTCAACATCACCTTGTATTCAGACGAATCCACTCCCCGGTATGAAACAATGAATTACCCTATGTGGATTGCCTCTCTTCCTCAGTATACTTCATCCAATCCTATAACAAACAAATTAACTGGAATCCATTTTTTCTGGGCCAGCCCAATAGACGTTTTGGCTGAACAAGCGGAAACACTTGTTTACACTTCGCCTGCGGCATGGTGTACGGAACCGGATTTCTCGCATAGTCCGGTATATGTCACAAATCCTTTCATAATACCAAAAACCGCGTCCCAAACAGGAAAGTCTGGCTTGCAATTTTCTTTGGCGGTAAAAAAACAAATTGAGGACGGCGGAACAGTGATTTTTGTCGGCGACCAATACTTTGCTTCGACAATCCTTATGGATTATACTGGTTCGTTTTCAAATTTAAATTTCCTTGTGAATTCCCTCCTGTCGCTTTCCGGCAACGAAGAGCTTTTGGATATTAGAAACAGAGTTGCTTTGCCAGTGAATTTGCATAAAAAAGATTTTTCACAACTTATTGAGGACAAGAACAAAATACTTTTTTTCACGTGTTTTATGTTTCCCGTATTACCTGGGATAATTGCATTTTTGGTTTTATTCATAAGAAAAATAAAATCCATTGCTGCCGCTCCTGCCCAAAAAGAAAAGGAGAAAAATTAATGACGCAAAAAAAATTGATAACCATGCTTTTTTTATGTTGTATTTTTCTTGCGGGTCTGTATCTTCTTTCTTTTTCAAATGGAATGTCCCGTGCGCCAGAATTTACAGCAGCAGCTCTTCTAAACCCTAATTCCGTCGGGGATATAGGAGGGATTTCCATAAGCAATGCAGATGGAAGTATTGACTTGAGTTTTGTGAATAATTGTTGGCTCAGTACGGTAGGTGAATCTGTTTTCCCTGCGGACCAAAATTTTGTAAAGCAATTTGTTGATACGGTAACTCAGCCACGGCAACTATATGTCGTCTCAAGAAAAAACAATAAAACGGAATATGCATATGCGATAGACTTTCTTTCCGCTGAAAAAAAACTTGTCGCCGAACTTTTTTTTGGCAAAGAAAATTACAGTGGTAAAAAAATTTATGTCAACATCGATGATTCCCCTGTGTATGAAACTGAAAATGTTTTTTTTCCTTGGCTTTCAGTTTCACCACGGCAATGGGCGGATATGTTTCTTGTGCCTCAATCCTTGCTAGGAGAAACAAGTGTAGAAGACGTGCAACGTATCGTTGTTTCAACGGACAACAAATCCCGTATTTTTGATTCTAACGATTCAAATTTTTATGATGTCGCAGGGAAATTCCTTTCTTTAAGGGGTGGAAACCTATCACATCTTCCAGATTCTCTGGAACAAGAAAAACCGCTTGCTTCCATACGCATAGAAACAGGAACGGGTGGTGTTGTTACTTTAAAGATTCATGGCGGTCAAGCAACTGAAAATCTTGACTCAACTAGTTTTTTGGTTGTTCCCGAAGTACTTCCTGGCACAGGCAAAGGCAATCCGCTGGCGGCTATTTCTTGCGATTATGGGCTTGAAATTAGTGCATGGACGTATGAGACAATGATTGACTTCTTGAATTAACAATCCGCAAGAAACAAGCCTTGCTCCTTGAAACTAAAATAATTGTTTTGGCTTAGAATAATGTGATCTAACATCTTTATTCCAAGACATTCTGATGCTTCTAGTAGTTGTTCTGTTGTTCGTAAGTCGTTTTGTGATGGAATGCAACTTCCAGAAGGATGGTTGTGACATACAATGACAGCTGCGGCCATGTCTTTTATTGCACAAGAGAAGACCTCCCTGGGATGAACCATGGTTTTGTTTATCGTACCCACGGAAACCGGGACGATTCTTATTATTTCATGTGCGCCACTGAGCGTTATGCATATGAAGTGTTCCTGCTGCTGCATGGCGTAATGTTGTATGTAGGGTATGGCATCGGAAGGTTTTAGTATTTGCTTTCCCCTGTGTATGTTTTGTCTTCTTCCGAATTCAATAGCCGCACCTATCGTTATTGCTTTGCTAGGTCCTATGCCTTCTATCTTTAACAATTCTTGAATGATGTTTTCTCCAGTTGAAGCAAGAATTATGTTCAAAACTTTTTCGGCAAGAATATCCACAGGAAAACCTTTGATTCCAGTTCCAAGCAAAAGCATTATCAATTCTTTGTTTGAAGGAAAAGTTATTCCGTTTTTCAATACCTTTTCCCTGATGTCTGGTTTTTTTCTCATTTAATTTCTCCATAAAATCCTTCATATATATTATTGACTTTATTTTTAAAAAAAATGTGTTCTTGAAAAAAAAATTTAAAAAAAGTATTCTATAACAATGAAGTCGATGGAACGTATATGTTTTTTTTATGTGTTGGTCTTTTTGTCGGTGTTTTTCTTTTCCTGCACAGGATTGAAAGAGATAACTGCTGGCCCAAAAAACATAGACAGGGCCATTGCTTCAAAAGGAATCAAGTCCGTGGAGCAGTTGACTTCTTTTTTCTTGGCAAACAATCCGAAGGCAAGCAGAAAGGAAGTGGTTTCCCTTGCTCAGCATTATATAAAAGAAGCTGATTTTGAGGGAATTAATTCCGATGTGGCTTTTGTCCAAATGTGTCTGGAAACAGGGTTTTTGCGTTTCGGAGGGCTTGTTACAGCTGATATGCACAATTATTGTGGACTTGGAGCTATAGATGCACAGAACAGGGGAGAGCGTTTTGCAACACCTCAACAAGGTGTAAGAGCACACATCCAACATTTGCATGCATATGGAACTACAACGCAGTTGAAAGGCGTTTTGATAGATCGTAGGTACAAATATGTGCAACCAAGAGGAAAGGCCCAAGATATTCACGGACTGGCGGGAACGTGGGCTGCGGATTTGTCTTATGGAGAAAAGTTGGAAAGTCTTATCCGGCAACTTGAACTTTTTTGATTAGCATCAACCTATTTTTGTTCCATTGAAAGTTTTACCATCCAATATGGCTCTTGTGTTGTCAATGTCACGTCCGCCGGCACATATTACAGATATTCCTGCCAAATGAGCCCTGCGGCTTGCCACAGGGTCAAAAGGTGTGTTTTTTCCCGGTGACCATTCTTCCCCAACCATTTTTCGGAATTCTTCCCAAGATATCTTGTCCAAGGGTTTGGCTTCTGGATTTTTTTTGGGGTCGTCTGTATAAACTTTTTCTATGTTGGAAAGATTTACGACAGTAGTGGCTGCAAACCTTTCTGCCAATAAAACGGCATCGTTATCTGTGGAAAAACCCGGTTTCCAGCCAGCCGCAATTATGAGCCTGCCGGAAAATTCTGTTATCAGGGTTGGGTCGTATACAACATCCTGGTTGCACTCTTCAAAAAAAATCGCTTTCAACAATTGCGCGTTCAAGCGTGTAGCTGTTATTCCTATCCAGTCGGCTTGGTCGTCCTGTGCATTTGCTCCAAGTTTTTCAGCGACAGAACGGTATGCCTGTTGGTATGTCCTTGCCGGTCCTCCACCACCAATAACTAAAATCAATTTACGTGATGTATCACAAGACAACCACTCTTTTATCATTTTTGCAAAACGTGTTAAAAAATCCACGTCAGGGAAATCAGGGGCAACAATAGATCCACCCAAAGAAAGTACAGTAACCATACAAATCAACCTCTCAATAAGAATATATTATCATATTATATCGAAAATCGCTAGTATATGCCCAGAACAATGGGGTCGGCCCAAAAAGAACTGTAACTTGTTGTGCCGGTTGAATATTCTTCCCAAATGGATTGAAGTGCATATGTTTTTGGTCTGTAAACTGTATTGTTGTTTATGATGCTGGATTTTGTGTCGTTCCAACCTCTGGAAAAAGTAACATGTTGGGCATCAATACTTCCAAAATAAAAGGATTTGCA
>JAZSMM010000203.1:0-2568 GCA_045535895.1 Treponema sp. | reverse complement strand
GGCGGTTAATGAAACGGTTAAGCTTGCATCTACCCCGGTGCGCGCTCTTTTATAAACGGAGTGCTTCGCGCAGGCGTGCGCAGTAAGGGTAATCTTCCCTTGCCGCAAAGAGAAAAGAACTGTGCAAGATATCTTTCGGTTAAATATTCTTTTCCGTTGTGGATAGTTAAGAAATTTATAAAAAATCTTGGCGAAGTCGAAGCAGAGAAGCTTCTTATTAAATTTTCCGAGATTTCTCCGACAGATATAAGCGTGAATACACTAAAAATATCCTCAGCATAAAATTATACATATAAAAAAGGGTTTTGTACACACCAAGATTTTGATCCAGAATTTTATAGGCAAACACTTCTGCTTTATGTTCAATTGACTTTGGCATATTTTATTTCTATAATTTATGTAATTTTACAAAAATTAAGGCGGTGCTTTGTGCAAATCGTATTGGAAAATTTGATGCGGACTTATTCTGCGGCTTCTGCAACGTCACAGGACGTACATGCGGTGCAAGATGTTAGCCTTTCAATCCCTTCTAATAGTATTTATGGAATAATTGGAAAGAGCGGAGCCGGGAAATCCACTTTGGTTAGACTTGTCAGTTTGTTGGAAAAGCCGGACAAAGGAAAGGTTCTATATGATGGAGAACGTGTGGACACACTTTCGGGCAGAGAACTGATACAGCGTCGCCGTAGGATTGGAATGATTTTCCAGAATTTCAATCTTTTTAGTTCTCGTACTGCTGCCAAGAACATAGCTTATCCGTTGGAGATTTGTGGGATGCCTAAAGTGCAAATAAAGACCCGCGTGGCTGAGTTGTTGGAACTTGTTGGTCTTTCGGACAGAGGTGATTCTCCTGTAAGTCAACTTTCAGGTGGACAAAAACAGCGGATTGCCATTGCCCGTGCCCTTGCAAACAAACCAGATATCTTGTTTTGTGATGAAGCCACGAGTGCATTGGATCCGCAGACAACCCGTTCCATTTTGGCCCTTGTCAGGGAAATCCAGCGCAAGATGAACCTCACGGTCGTGATGATAACACACCAAATGGAAGTTGTACGTGACGCCTGTGACTATGTTGCGGTTTTGGACAACGGGACGGTTGTGGAACAAGGAACTGTTGCGGATATCTTTGCCCATCCTGAATCAAACGTCACAAAGGATTTTCTTTCAAACCTTATACCTTTTGACGTTGATGACGATTGCAAGGGAAATCAGCAGGGCAAAGAAGGTATTGTTCGATGGTCCAAAGACGGTGGAAAATACTTGCTCAGGTTTGTTGGAAACATAACAGGAGAACCCATCCTTAGCCGTGCTTCCAGATTGCATGACGTTGACTTTAACCTGCGTGCGGGCGGCATACAGCATCTTTCGTCGGGAGATGTTGGTACTATGATAACCGATGTGAACGGGGATGCGAAATCCGTTTTCGAGGCTTTGGAATTTTTGCGTTCCCAAGGCGTTATTGTGGAAGAAGTATAGGAGGTTTCCATGGACTTTTCAGTGTTGCTTTCTTTGGTAGGGACCGCCACTTGGCAGACCCTTGTTATGGTTTTTGTTTCTACTGTTTTTTCTTTGGTGTTGGGTTTGCCCTTGGGTATATTGCTTTGTGTTACCGACCCTGTGACGGGAATCATGCCAAAGGCAGTTCTTAACCAGGTTTTGACCCGCATTGTGAATGCGTTGAGGTCTTTTCCTTTTATTATTTTGATGATTCTGCTTTTCCCTTTATCACGCATAATTGTTGGCACAAGCATAGGCACGAGTGCAACTATCGTTCCGCTTTCAATTGCGGCCGCTCCTTTTGTGGCGAGAATAATTGAAACCGCTCTAAAAGAAGTTGACCCCGGCGTTGTTCAGGCTGCTCGTGCCATGGGTTCTACTAATTTTCAGATTATAGCAAAGGTTTTGTTGCCGGAGTCCTTGCCTTCGCTTGTCTCTGGCGTGACGCTCACGATAATAAATTTGATTGGGTATTCAGCAATGGCAGGTGCGATTGGCGGTGGCGGACTGGGGGATTTGGCCATACGTTATGGATACCAACGCTTTAGGCCGGAAGTTATGGTTGCTGCGGTAATTGTAATTTTGGTTCTTGTGGAAGCAATCCAATTTGCAGGTTCAAAACTTAGCGCTGTGTTGTTGGCAAGACGCTAAAAAAGGTTGACAGCGGATTTTTTTTTGGATATGTTATTCATGCAAAATTTAATGTTCAAGGAGTAATAAATGAAGAAATTTATTTCTACATTGTTTGTTTTACTGGTTTCTGCCGTTCTGTTTGCAGGTGGTGGGAAAGAATCTGATGGTTCCAAAATTAAAGTTGGTGCGACTCCAGAACCTCATGCGGAAATGCTTAAACTTGTAGTTGATGATTTGGCCGCACAAGGTATTGAGTTGGAGATAATTGAATTTACAGACTATGTAACGCCGAACGAAGCATTGGAAAGTGGTCAAATAGATGCCAACTTTTTTCAGCACTTGCCTTACATGGATTCTTTCAATGCAGAGAAAGGTTATCATTTGGTAAACGCCGGCGGCATTCACATAGAGCCCATGGCATTGTACTCCAAGAAGGTC
>JAZSMM010000150.1:0-3919 GCA_045535895.1 Treponema sp. | reverse complement strand
GCATAAAAGTCTCTGATTCATTTAAAAAGGATTTGGAGGGGCAAAATGAGTGACGATAGAGGACATATCGTTATTCTTGGTGCAGGTTTAATGCATAAACCGGCCGTGGAAAATGCCCGTTCATTGGGTTTGACGGTTTCTCTTGTGGACGGCAATCCTAATGCCGTCTGCGTACCTTTTGCAGATTTTTTTGAGCCCATAGATTTAAAGGACAAAGAGGCTATATTGTCCTTTGCGAAAAAAATGAAGCAAACGCAGGGACTTTCAGGTGTCTTCACTGCGGGAACTGATTTTTCCGCTGTTGTTTCCTATGTGGCGCAAGAATGTTATTTTCACGCCCATTCTTATGAATCCGCTTTGAATGCCAGCGATAAAATACGAATGCGACGGTGCTTTAAGGAATTTGGAGTTTCTTCCCCTCATTTTTTGCAAGCCGACTTGGAAAACTTAGAAACCATTTGCTTGACGGCGGACAGGCTTGGGGAGCATCTTTTCCCTTTGGTCGTGAAACCTGTTGACAACATGGGTGGGCGTGGTTGTCGCCTTGTACGAAGGCGTTGTGATTTGGAAGAGGCCTTGTCTGTCGCAATCAAAAATTCCCGTACAGGAAGAGCCATTGTAGAAGATTACATGGAAGGTCCAGAGTTTTCCATAGATGCGATAATTTACAAAGGGACCGTCACAATTTGCGGTTTCGCAGACAGGCATATATTTTTCCCCCCTTATTTCATTGAGATGGGGCATACAATGCCCACTTGCATTGACAATGAAAATCGTTTTGCCTTGATTTCAACCTTTGTAAAAGGGATTAAGGCCTTGGGACTCACTTGCGGCGTGGCGAAGGCGGACATGAAGTTGACCAAAAAAGGTCCGATGGTCGGTGAAATCGCCGCACGTCTTTCAGGCGGTTATATGTCTGGTTGGACATACCCGTATTCCTCTGACTGTCCTTTGACGCAACAGGCTGAACTGATTGCTGTCGGCAAGGAACCTGCGTGGCTTTTGGAAAACCGAAGAAAAATTGAATGTGCAGAAACTGATTTGCCTTTGGAACTGTTTGAGATACCCTCAAAAAGAACCAGCGCGGAACGTGCTTGGATTTCCATTCCGGGGCAGGTTTCTTCTGTCATTGGTTTGGAGCGTGCTTCAGATGTGGAGAATGTAAACGATGTCATGCCAAGAGCGTTGAAAGGCGATGTTGTCGTTTTTCCAAGAAACAATGTTGAAAAATGCGGGAATGTGATTTCCACGGCACAGGAAAGGAATTTGGCAATGGATTGTGCGCAACAAGCCGTTTCCAAAATCGTGCTGCGACTTGAACCAAATAATTCCTCGACGAATGAATATTTTTGGAAAAAAACATCTGCTTTTCCTCCTGACGCATTCAACCTTTCTCCTTCTGAGCTGCAAACATTGCTGTGTGAATGTGAAGGTCTTCCGAAAATCTCGCTGCCAAACAAAATCAAAGAAAACATTCCCAACTGCTTGCTTCCGGTTTTTGACACGTTAAAAGACTGGAACTACAGGACTTTGCGGCAGACTTTGGATTTATATAATTCAATGGATTTTGCAAAAAATATTCCTAGCAACGAAAATATTGATGGATTTCAAATCTCTCCTAAAATATTCTGGCATGCCTGCATACGTGGTGGCATTCAAGGACTGCTGTATGTAACGGATTGCGTTTTGTCCGGCGTTCCGGTGGATTCGTGGCAGGAGGTCTTGACGTGAGTTTTAAAATAAAGGCAACAACCGTTTTTATTTTTGCTTCTCTTTTGTTTGCTTGCCATGTTGCTGCACAAACACCCATTCTTGAGGCCGCGGAGAACATGGGGGCGGAATTGTTCTGGGATTCACTGAGCGGTACTGGTGTGTTGCAAAAAAACGGTCATCAATTGTCTTTTCGTGCAGGTGAAAGCCTTGTCCTTCTGGATTACAAGAAACTTTCCATAACGGATTCCCCTGACTTCAAGGACGGGGTTTTGTATGTGACGGATGAATTTGTTTCTGTGGCTAAAAAACTTTTTGCCCAAAGCATGCCGGAAGCCCATTATCGTGTGGGTGCGATTCTTATAGATCCAGGGCATGGTGGCAAAGATCCCGGAGCCGTTGGTTCTATAACAAAGAATGGAAAGAAAATCACGCTGAATGAAAAAGACATAACTCTTTCCATCTCCAAACTTGTCGCAGAGCATCTCAAAAAAACATACCCCGACAAAAAAATAATTATGACCCGTTCCGATGACACATGGTTGTCCTTGGAACAACGGGTTGATATAGCCAATTCAATTAAACTTCAACCTAACGAAGCTATCCTGTATATCTCGGTCCATGTGAACGCATCCCTTGATAAAAAAGCCTCTGGATATGAAGTGTGGTACCTTAGTCCGGGGTTTCGCCGTACGGTCATAGATTCGTCTTTGGCGGGGGAGGACGAAGCCCTGATTTCAATATTGAATTCAATGTTGGAAGAAGAGTACACAACGGAAAGTGTTTTGATTGCAAAATTTATAATGGACGGTCTTGCCGCACAAATAGGAAACCAAAGTCAGTCCAGAGGAATCAAAGAAGAAGAATGGTTTGTTGTGCGCAATGCAAATATGCCCAGCGTGTTGATTGAGACAGGATTTATAACCAATGAAAAAGAGGCTACGTTGTTGAACACACCGTCATACTTGCGTAAAGTTGCTTTGGGAATATATAATGGGCTTGTGGCTTTTGTCACGAATTTTGAACGCTCAAGAGGATTTACGAGTACGCAATGAAATTAGGGAAATTTGCCATAAAGCCGGTTTATGTTTTTTTGTTCTTTTTTGTTTTATTGTCTTTTATAGTTTCATTGGTTTTCTACAACTTAAATTCACAGGGTGTTCGCCGTGTCTTTTATTTTGAGTCATTGGACAATCCAGGATTGTTTATGGAGGTTCGTTATCTTTCCCCGTATTCTGAAGACCAATCACAAGAGGATGACATAAGACAGTTTGTAAAAGAATTGGTTCTAGGTCCGGTGACAAATCGTTTTAAGGCAGTCTTTGCTCCTGGAACGACAATAGACACCTGCTTTCTTAGGGACGATGTGTTGTATGTAGATCTTTCTTCTACAGCACTTCAACCGGCAGAGGGGACTACGTCTATAAAGACAGGAGTGGAAATTTTTGAAAAAAACATAAGAAAAAATTTCCCGGATATACAACAGGTCTGTTTGTTCATAAATAATCAACAGGCATATGAAAATGAAAACGAAATCAACTTGTAATATTTTTTTGAAAAAAACTATAAACTGAAAAAAAAGCGTTGACAAAATTGTTATCTTGATAGATACTTAATAACTATACAAGGCTACATAGAAGTGTGTATAAAAGGAGCTTTGAATGAAGAGAACTTTTCTTTTATTTGCTGCGGTACTGTTGCTAGTAGGTGCTTTCTCATTTGCGGATGAAGCTATGGTCATTGATTTTACTCTGATGGATGCTGATATCATGGCGGATGACGATGGCAACCCTACTCAGAACAGTCGTACTGTTATGGATTTTTCTGTTACAGCTGGTGCAACATTCACCGAGGAACAGAAATCGTTGATGAGAACTTCTTTGGCATTGCCTAATTGGGAAGTTGTTTTGAATTCATCTGCGCAGAACGTGAACAGTTTGGCTCTGTCACAGGTAAAATCTGCTCCTGTAAAGGACAGTGCAAATGTTCCTTTTGCAGGACAGAACATCATGGGTGTTCGTATTGAGTTCCCTACATGGGCTTCCAATGCAAATGCAAAAATCGTTCCGGCTTTTGAAATTCCAGCATATGAACCACTTTCAACAGCGGATGAGAATGGTGATCGCCAAGAGCCTACGGACGAAGAAAAGGCTAGCGGGAAGACATTGTTTGAGGACGGATATGGTGTTGTAAAGAATGTTGGTACAAT
>JAZSMM010000274.1:0-2374 GCA_045535895.1 Treponema sp. | reverse complement strand
TCCCACTTAGTCTCTTTAGTATAAAAATTAAAAAGCATATTTGTCAATTAAGTTATCGGTATTTTTGGAGGGCAGCATAATATTTTGTTTGGCAATTGTTTTGTTATGAAACGAATATGATTTCAGGTTCCAATTGAAGTCCCGTCTTCTCATAAACCTTGTCGACTATGACTTTGACCAACATCTTTATATCGGCAGCTTTTGCATTCCCAGTATTGATTATAATGTTGCCATGCCAAGGAGCAACTTGGGCATCCCCCTGTCTTAAACCTTTTAACCCGCATTCATCAATTATTTGACCAGAACTTTTTCCAAAGGTCCTATTGTTCTTAAACACGCTGCCGGCAGAAGGAAAATCAAAATGACCTTTTTTATGTCTGTCCTCTATAAAACACAAAACAGTTTTTTTTGACCTCTCAGCTTCTTCTTCATTCAAAGATGTCACCTTGAATGAACTTTCCACGATAACGCTATTGCTTATCTTTTTTTGAAATGGAGATATTTTGTACTTCCAGTCGTCAAGGCATATTTTATAGTTTTGCAGCGACATATTGTCTTGACTAAAAAACACGGCAGATTCCAACACATCGCTTACAGAACGATCATAACAACGTGCGTTCATGTATACGGCTCCACCAACCGTACCGGGAAGTCCTGCGAATGTCTCCAAACCGCCTAAAGAGTTCTGAAGGCAAAATTCCACAGCCTTTTCCACGGTGCAGCCCGCACCACATACAAGAGTGGAGTTGTTCTTCAGCATGATTGAATCCATGCACAATGTCGAAACAACAGCATATGGAATATCCTCATCAGGAAAAACTATGTTGGAACCGCCCCCAAGGATAAAAAAAGGAACGCCGGATTTCAATGCGGATTTGACAACCAAAACCAAAGAATCCACATTCTTGGGTTCTATAAATACTGCGGCTTTTCCCCCTACTTTAAAAGTCGTTCTTTCTGCCATGGACTCGTTATATAAAAAACAACCATCAAAAGAACCCCATAGATTGATATTTTCTTCTATCTCTAGTACATTATACATAAGATTTTCTCCGAATTTATTTTGGATAAGAATTATACAGAATTTTAAAATAAAAAGCGAGGGCTTATGTCTTTACGTTTATACAATACAATGGGACGAAGGTACGAAGATTTTGTTCCGCTACAAGAAGGAAAAGTAGGTTTTTATGGTTGCGGACCAACGGTATATAATTATGCCCATATTGGCAACTTACGGGCTTATGTGTTTCTTGACATACTTGACAAAACCTTGTCCTACCTTGGATATGACATCAAACATGTAATGAACATCACGGATATAGGTCATCTTTCCGGTGATTCAGACGACGGCGAAGATAAAATGGTAAAAACGGCGGAGCAACGGGGGCAGTCCGTTTTGGAAATCGCACAATTTTATACAAACGCTTTCTTCAATGACATCAAAAGGTTGAACATTCGTCGCCCCGATATAGTCTGCAAGGCAACCGATCATATTCAAGACATGATAGACTTGATAAAAAGGCTTGAAGAAAACGGCCATACATATGTCTCCGGTGGAAACCTGTATTTTGATGTGTCGACTTTTCCAGAATACGGCAAGTTGGCTGGATTGAATTTGGAGGATTTGAAAGCCGGGGCAAGAATAGACATAGACCAAAACAAAAAAAATCCCCATGATTTTGTTCTATGGTTTACAAGAAGTAAATTTGAAAATCAAGCCCTTGTATGGGATTCCCCGTGGGGACGAGGTTATCCTGGTTGGCACATTGAATGTTCTGCCATGAGCATGAAATATTTAGGAGAGCAGTTTGACATTCATACAGGGGGAATTGATCACATCCCAATTCATCATACCAACGAGATTGCGCAATCCGAAGGAGCGACAGGAAAAAAATGGGTGAATTATTGGCTTCACAATGAATTCCTTGTAATAGCAAAAGATAAAATCAACGGTGAAAATGAGCAAGGTAAAATGTCCAAATCCTCCGGAAATTTTTTAACTTTGCAAACCCTTGTTGACAAAGGATACGATGCACTGGACTACCGTTTCTTTCTTTTGGGAGCCCACTATCGTAGCCAAGTCACATTCTCATGGGAAGCAATGGACGGCGCAAAAAACGCCCGACGTGCTTTGGTCCAACGCATAGGCAAAGTTTTGGCTTTGAAGAATGAATCACCAAAAGAAGATTTTTTGGTTGAGTCTTCTTCAAAAGCGTATTCATACATCAACAAATTTAAAGAAGCCTTGGAAAATGATTTAGCGACACCACAAGCTCTGTCCGTTTTGCAAGTTCTGGTAAAAGATTCCGAACTGCCAGCCGCACAAACAATAGAACTAGTTGAACAGATGGACAAGGTTCTTTCTTTAGGTTTG
>JAZSMM010000169.1:0-5321 GCA_045535895.1 Treponema sp. | reverse complement strand
CCCAGAAGCCTTTGCATCTTCCAAATCCATGATTTCCATTGTAACAGGCAAATCACGTTTAATCTGCTGGTTAACAATGTCTTCCACCTGTTGAATTTCCTCTTTTGTCATTGGAGCAGGATGAGAAAAGTCAAAGCGCATACGCTCCGCCGTAATGTTAGAACCTTTCTGTGCCACATGGTCACCAAGAACATTTTTCAACGCTTGCTGGAGCAAATGTGTGGCTGTGTGATATTTTGTAGCGATTTCTGATTGTTCTGCCAAGCCACCCTTGTTTTTTCCTGCACTTTGGGTTCTAGAAAGTTCTTGATGCTTTTTTTCCGCTTCTTTAAAGCCTTCCTTGTCTACGGCGAAACCATTTTCGCTAGCTAATTCTTCTGTAAGCTCCAAAGGGAATCCAAAAGTATCGTACAAACGGAAGGCGACTCTACCAGGAACAACTTTTTGTGGGTTTCGCATTAAATTGGGAAGCAACTTTTCAAATTCGGCTTCGCCCTTGCGTAAAGTTTCGCCGAACTTCTTTTCTTCTGCAAGTAGCTCGTTGAATATTTTTTCTGCATTTTCCTGTAGTTCAGGATATGGTCCTTTAAAATTTTCCACCACAACTTGAGCTAAATCTGACAAAAACGGCTTTTCTATGCCAAGTTTTTTTCCGTGGCGAATAGCTCGGCGAATTAGACGACGTAAAACATATCCTGCCCCAACATTGGAAGGAACAACACCTTTTGGATCTCCAATGATAAACACAGCAGAACGAGCATGGTCTGCAATAATTCTAACGCTACGGTCTTTTTCTTCTTCTGAGCCGTAGGTATACTCTGCAAGTTGCCCGATTTTTTGGATTATCGGCTGAAATATCTCTGTCAAATAAACGCTGGTTTTTCCTTCCAGAACAGTTGTGGTTCTTTCAAGTCCCATACCAGTGTCTACATTTTGTTTTGGAAGTTTTACCAAAGTATTTTCGTCAATGCGATTGTATTCCATAAACACATTGTTCCAGATTTCCATCCAGTTGGCACTGTCTGTTCCTTTGTTGGAACCACTAGGAGGAAGTCCTTCCCCTACCCAATAGAAAATCTCTGTGTCTGGACCGCATGGACCTGTAGGACCAGCCGCCCACCAGTTGTCGCTTGCCGGCAGATAAGCAATTTTATCTTCGCTCATGCCAACTTCTTTCCAATAGCCAGCTGATTCTTCATCACGAGGGGCATTTTCGTCACCCGCAAAAACTGTAACGGAAAGAAGACGAGGATCAAGGGCAAGCCATTTTTTGTCCGTAAGAAATTCATAACTGAAAGCGATGGATTCTTTTTTAAAATAGTCGCCCAAAGACCAGTTGCCAAGCATTTCAAAACAAGTAAGGTGGCTTGCATCCCCTACTTCGTCAATATCACCTGTTCGGATGCATTTTTGGTAGTCTGTAAGTCTTTTTCCTGCTGGATGAGTTTCACCCATTAGATAAGGAACCAAGGGATGCATCCCAGCCGTTGTAAACAAAACAGAAGGGTCGTTTTCTGGTATAAGTGACTTGCCAGATATTTCTATATGGTCTTTACTTTTAAAAAATTCTATGTACTTAGAACGCAATTCATTAGCTGTCATAATTTGTTATTATAGAGAGGGGAAAGGTCTACGTCAAGACAAAGCGTAATTCAATATATATGTCTTGGCTTTGAAGACCTTTATATGGTATTATTCTTCGAAAGGAACTTTCATGGAAATTATCGCAAATCCACACAGCGGGAAAGACAAAGGAAACATCGTCCTAAAAAAAATTCAAGCATACCTAAACGCCAGGAACATCCCTTATACAATTCATCTCACAAAAGAACAAGGACATGCCAAGGACTTGGCAAAAAAACTCTGTACAAAAGGAGCTGACAAAATAGTTGCTGTAGGCGGAGATGGTACTTTTCACGAGGTTTTAAATGGGATGGATTTTTCACAAAGCAGACTTGGCTTTGTCCCTGCCGGCAGAGGTAACGACTATGCAGAAGGCACTGGACTAAGCATAGATCCTTGCAAAGCCATAGCCACCGTTGCAGACGGAAAACCTGTGGAATATGATTTTATGGAAGTGGATTCCGTACGCTGCCTAAATGTGGGCGGAACAGGGTTGGATGTTTCTGTGTTGCAACACACCGCAAACAAAAACAACAAGATTTCTTATACAGGTTCTCTTGTAAGATGCCTCCTGAACTACAAACCCTACACGATACAAGTTGAACTTAACGGAGAAACAAAAACATATTCTTGCGTCATGGCGGGGATTTGCAACGGAAGCCAATTTGGCGGAGGAATAAAACTTTGCCCGCCTGCAAAACATGACGACGGAAAAATGAATCTTATAATAATAGAAAAACCTGTTGGGATTCCCACAATATTCGTCATGCCTGGTTTTGTAAAAGGTCACCATATGAACAAGAACTACGTAAAGCACTTTTTATGCGAAAACGTAAAAATAACAACACCTGCCCCCATTCAACTAGACGGAGAAATTTATTACGACTTAAAATTCGACGCAAAAATCGTTCCAGGCGGGCTAAAGACTTTTGCGCAGCTTTGACCATTTGCATAAAATATGCTATAATAGTTAATTATGAGTGACACGACATATAAATTCCAAGTAGACCAAAAAATTGTTTACCCAAGCCAAGGCGTAGGCAAAATCATGGAAATCACACAGAAAAAATTCAAAGACAAGGAACTTCTTTATTATGTAATATATCTTGACGTTTCTGACATGACAATAATGGTTCCTGTTGACAAGGTGGACGAACTTGGAATTCGTGCGATAGTTTCCGCAGGAGAAGCTCAAAAAGCAATAGACATGATGGGAGAAGAAGTAGAACCAGTCACGTCGGACTGGAAACTCCGTTATCAGATGAACCTTGATTTGTTGAAAAAAGGAACCATCATTGACATTGCAACAATTGTCCGTTGTTTATACCATCGCAGCAAGGTAAAAGAACTTCCTATACTTGAACGCAAACTATACGACTCGGCAAAAAAACTGTTGGAAGATGAAATTTCGTTCGCATTAGGGAAAACACCAAAAGAAATTGAAACTCTTCTTTTGTCAAAGTTAGAACCTTTGGGCTTGCTGAAGGACTCTAAACATTCTTCCGCCAACAATGTTTTTGACGACGACGATGATGAATTCATAGATGCGGATGAAGAAGATACAGATATTGTTGATGACGACGACGATGATGACGGAGACGAGGAATAAATCTGGACTTGCCACATCGTTAATAATTACCGCGGCAGGAACATCGTCCAGAATGGGGTCTGGTTGTAAAAAAGAATACATGAAAATGCCTTGCAGCGATGAAACAGTTCTTTCGGCAGTTGCAAAGGCTTTTTTTTCGGCAATACCAATAAAAAATGTCGTAATTACCTTCCAAGCAAATTCAGGAACAATTGGTGAAGATTCAGCAAAAAAGGCTTTTTTTTCGGCTTCAATAAAAAATTTTTTTGATGAGATTGAATCAGACAAACCCACCTTGCTTTTTGTGGAAGGCGGAAGTACAAGGCAAGAATCTGTTTACAAAGCGTTAAAAGCTCTCAAAGAATTGGACAATACAGACATTGTTTTAATTCACGACGGAGCCAGACCTTTTGTAAGCCCTAAAATTATCCAAAGCGTATGGAAGGCGACAATCGATTTTGGTTCTGCAACTTGTGGAGTCCAGCCGGTAGACACTCAAAAAGAAATATCAAATGGAAAAACAATTCTTAGACATTTGAACAGAGCGAACCTTTTTGCTGTTCAAACTCCACAAGGCTTTAAGTTTACCCAATTGTTAGAAGCCCACGAAAAAGCATACAATGATGGACAAACATACACAGACGATACAGAAATTTGGTCTTGTTATGTTGGTTCTCCTGTGCATATTACAGAAGGTTCTCCGGACAACAAGAAAATCACATTTCCAAGCGACTTGAAAGAACAACGGACGGAAAAAATGGAAATAAGAACAGGTCTTGGCTATGACTTGCATAAATTGGAGTACAACAGAAAACTTTTGGTAGGCGGCGTGGAAATTCCACACGATAAAGGAGAAGCAGGACATTCAGACGGTGACGTACTGCTGCACGCCATAACAGATGCGATTCTAGGGGCTGCGGCGTTGGCGGACATTGGTGAATTGTTTCCGCCTTCCGACGAAAAATGGAAGGATGCCGATTCAGGACAATTACTACAAAGCGCATGGAACCTTGTCCAAGAAGACGGCTGGAACTTATGCAATCTGGACTGTGTGGTAAAACTTGAGCGGCCAAAGTTGCTTCCATACCGAAAAAAGATAATTCAGTCAATTTCAAATATCCTTGGAGTTCCATTAGAAAAAGTGTTTGTAAAGGCAAAAACCGCAGAAGGCATGGAATGCGTAGGCAACGGACAAGCAGTAGAAGCCTTTGCCAGCTGCCTGCTTTTTCGAGACAATTAAAGTTGCGGCATTTCCAAAATAAGCTCTACCTCGCCTTCTGTAAGGTTAAGTGCCCTGGCAATTTCTTCTGGTCGCCAGTTTTGGTGTGCAAGTTGCTTGACCCGTTCCCGCACATTAATGGAAGGAGCACCCGGAGAAGACGACTTTGCCATATCCTGCTTTATCAAAGCGTTAAGCAATTTTACCTGTTCATCTGCCTGCTTGGCAATTTCCCTAAGGCGTGTTTCACTGCGGGCAATTCCATCCCTTGCGTTCATCACATCTTCTATCTGGGTTTTTGCGTCCGTTATAATGCTGTCCAAAGAATCCAGTTTTTCTATTGCATCGGAAATGCGCGCGCTGTTGTCCATCAACCTGTCAACATCACGCCGAACGCCTTCGATTTTATTTGGCAACTGGTCCATCTGCTGATCGCAGTTTTCCAACCGCCGTTCAATGGCTTCAAGGCTTTTGAACGCATTGTCCACGTCCAAAATCGTCCTGTCAAGGACATCGTTCTTTTTTTCAAGCCTGTCGTACCGGGTTGAAATATTTGCCAAAGAATCCTGAAAGCGACGGATTTCCACTTGGATGTTCTGCAAGTCATCGCTGGTGGTCTGCAATTCTGCGATTTTACCATCCATTGTCGAAGAAAGTTGCATCAAGCGGTTGAAGTCGCTTTCCAAAGTTTCTATGTTCTGCTTTTCCGTGGTAAAGCGCATAAGTTTTTGGCTTACGTCATTTTCCATTTGGCGCATTCTTTGCAAATCTTGCTCAAAAGAACCTATTTCACTTCTAAAACTATCCAGTTTTCCCATGTTGGCCTGCAACGCAGCCAAATCGGCTTCAAGTTGGGACTTCATTTCATCCGTTTTGTTTATCATTGGGATT
>JAZSMM010000050.1:0-1950 GCA_045535895.1 Treponema sp. | reverse complement strand
TTCGGGTTGCCTTTTGGCGGCGGAAACCTTGTAACAATCGCTTCTAGCAAGTCGTCAACACCTGCACCTGTTTTTGCAGAAACAAGGACTGCACTTTCCCCGTCAAGACCAAGATCATGATCTATTTGATGTTTTGCACTGGGAATATCCGCTGCGGGTAAATCTATTTTGTTTATTACAGGAACAATTTCCAAGTCATGCTCCATGGCCAAGTACAAATTGGACAATGTCTGGGATTCCACACCTTGGGCGGCGTCCACCAAAAGCAAAGCGCCCTCGCAAGAAGCAATCGCACGGGAAACCTCGTATGAAAAATCCACATGTCCGGGAGTATCCACAAAGTTCAACTCGTATTTCATGCCGTCCTTTGCTGTATATGGAATCGTTACGGCCTGGCTTTTTATGGTAATTCCACGTTCCCGCTCTATGTCCATGGAATCCAATATTTGATTTTGAAACTGTCGGTCATCAATTATTCTTGCCTTTTGAATCAGCCGGTCAGAAAGAGTTGACTTTCCGTGGTCAATGTGAGCCACTATGCAAAAATTTCGCTTGTACTTCAAATCAATCATAGTAATCCTACGCAACAAATTTTAGTCATTCTATTAGAAAAAGAAAGGGCTGTCCAGAGCAGCTCCGACCATTATGCTTACCTCAAAATATCCGTTCTTGCGTTTCTTTGTGTACAACTGGGCAAAAACAACATCCTCTTCGTCTGAAATTTGTACCTTTACGACACGAACAGGATCATGGACGGAAAAACCAGACTCATCGGCAGTGCTTCCCTTTAAAATTTTAGAAACCGTGTATTCCTTGCTGGAACTGTCCACAGAGGCAAGTTCCATCCCAAAGATGGGTAAAAACGCATTTGAAAGCAAATCCCTTTTGTAAATTTCATAACCAGGATTTTCAGGCCGTTCAGCAATATAAACAGGAAATGAAATATTTTCCCCATTGCGCCACACGCTTACCTTGACTATGCATTCAGAAGAGAACTTTAGCATTGCATCATGGAAAGATTCTATGCCATCAACTGGCATTCCATCTATAGCTGTAACAACATCTGCGATTTTCAGTCCAGACCGATATGCACTTCCACCTGGCATAATGTATTGGACTTCAAGACCAGAAGGCCGCCCAAGGAATTCATCCTCTTTTATATCCTTGCCGAAAGCCTCAAACCAACCGTGCTTTCTTTGACCGCCTGCCACAAGAAACGGCAGGCTTTTTTTAAGGTATTCAACAGGAATGGCAAAATTTAGTCCTTGGTATTCCAACATCCCGGCGAAAGCAACAGCCTGAACATTCCCGTTTTCGTCAATTATCGGGCCGCCTGAATTCCCTGAGTTCAAAGCCGCATCTATCTGCATTACAGAACCAATTGTAAAAAGCTGTCTGTTCACCGCAGAAACAATACCAGAAGTCAATGTCTGCTCAAGACCTGCAGGAGAACCAATTGCATATATTTTGTCACCGACATCCAAATCGGCGGAAGATCCAAGAGAAAAAGAATAAGGGGAATCTATTTCCACTTTCAATAACGCCAAGTCAAGCATGGAATCCCAACCCACAACTTTAGCGGGTATCCGTGTATCCGAATCTTCCGCCAACTTGTCATAAAGCCTGGAATACCCTTCATATTCGGGGTCAACCTCTGTTTGAATGACATGGTAATTCGTCACAATATAACCCGTGTCGTTGATAAAAAAACCAGACCCAATCACATGGGACGCATATCCCATCCCTTTTTGAACTTGAATTCCCAAATCAACCCAGATTGTAACTGTTCCCTGAATGTAAGAAGAAACCGAGGACGTTTTTTTTTTCAAAAGCAGAACCAGATGCAGAGAAAATCGGAAGCATTTCAGCGATTCCCTCCGAAATTGATTGACCATCAAAATCAAGTTTTGAAATACCACCGTAATTTATTGCCTGCAAGGATGCATAAAG
>JAZSMM010000075.1:0-11531 GCA_045535895.1 Treponema sp. | reverse complement strand
ATGGCTACGATCCGACTTGGAACGCTTTGGTTGCCGCAATTCCATGGGAGCAGCTTAGGTCGCAGGCTTTTGTTCCTGCGCAAACGTTCATCTATCCCACGACGGGGTATCCTGCGCCTGCGGGCATGACAGACACTGAAGTTGAACTTGCCAAGTTGATGCTGACGGAAGCAAAAAAGAAAGCAGGTCTTCCTCCTGAAAAAAAACCGGAGATAACGCTTGCGATTTCGGACACGGAATATATGATTTCCCAGTCGGAAATTCTACGCAAGGCTTGGGAGGAAATCGGTGTGTCGGTAAAAATCAGTAAAACCCCCGCCAGTCGGTATTTGGACAGCATCCAAGGGTGGAATGCGGATATTTTTTGTTACACATGGATAGGGGACTTTGCAGACCCTTTGGCATTTTTGGAGTTGTTCCGTTCTGCGTCCTCGATGAACGAGTCCTCCTGGACCAACGATGATTATGATGATTTGTTGGATCGGGCTTCCAAGAAAACAGGTGAGGAACGTTTGAAGCTGCTTTCCTTGGCGGAAGACGTTCTTCTTTCGGATGGGGTTGTTATCCCGATTTCACATCCTGTGACATTGAATGTGCTTGACCTTAAGGCTGTGGAAGGATGGTATGTGAACGCATTGGACATTCATCCGCTAAAATACCTGAATCGCAAAAAAGTTGAACTCCATGTGCCAAATCTTGTGCATGCTAAACCCCTTCAAAAGTAGGCGGACAGTTTTTTATGGAAATCCGCACGCAAAGGCTTTTGTTGCGTCCTTTATGTTTGAAAGATTTTCAGACTGTTTTCGCATACTCCTCGCTCCCTGAAAACACCAGGTACGTAATGTGGGGCGGAAAGGACAAAGAACAAGTTTTGCGCTTTTTGGAAGGGATAGAAGCGGAACAAAAGAAAGCGAATCCTGAATTCTATGAATTCGCTGTGGTTTTGGAGTGTTTGCAAATTGGGGCTGTTTCTGCGTATTTGAATGAGGCAAGGACGCAAGCCGAAGTTGGCTGGATTTTGCACAAAGATTTTTGGGGCAATGGATATATAACAGAGGCCGCCCTTGCTTTAAGGGATTGTTTGTTCAAGGAATTAAAAGTAGAACGACTTGTTGCCCATTGCGATGAACGCAATGTCGCTTCTTTCAACGTGATGAAAAAAATAGGTATGAGCCTTGTTTCTTCTGGAACAGAAAGGATTTACCCCCTAACCGGTGAAAAATCCACGGAATTGATGTGCGAGTTGAAGAGAGAAGATTTTTATGCACAACAGGCTTTTTTAATCAACTTTTAACATATTCCTATTTCCGCATTTTTTGTTGTCGCTTGAACAAACTATACCATTCTACTATAATTAATACAATCAATCTTACATATTTATTGTTTTGGAGGACGTATGACAATACTTGACATGCTCCAGCAGAGTTTGTACTTGACGTTGTTGGGAATGGGTGTCGTGTTTTCGTTCCTTGTGATTCTCATCGTCTGCATGATTCTTTCGCACAAGATTTTGCATGCGATGAAATTGGACAAGGAACCAGAAGAAACAGCAGTTCCTGCATCTGCATCTACCAATGCAGGACAAGATGCGGCGGTTGTGGCTGCTATCGCAACAGCAATTCACGAAAAACAAGGTTAGAACAGGAGATATATAGATGGCCAAGAAAGTTAATATCACGGATTTGGTGCTTAGGGATGCCCACCAGTCGCTTCATGCAACCCGCATGACCACGGCGGACATGTTGCCTATTTGCGGAAAACTTGACAAAATCGGGTACTGGGCATTGGAAGGCTGGGGTGGAGCTACCTTTGATTCTTGCATTCGCTTTTTGAACGAAGATCCATGGGAGAGGCTTCGCAAGTTGCACGCCGCTTTGCCGAACACGCCGATTATGATGCTTTTGCGCGGACAGAACCTTTTGGGCTACCGCCATTATGCGGATGATGTTGTTGACAAATTTGTGGAGGCGGCCGCCCGTAACGGAATTGGAATCTTCCGAATTTTTGACGCATGCAACGATCCCCGCAACCTCAAGCGTGCCACGGACGCCGCAAAGAAAACCGGCAAGCATGTTCAGATGGCTATTTCTTATGCGACCACACCATATCACACCAAGGAAGTCTATGCTGATTTGGCAAAGTCATATGCGGATTTTGGAGCGGATTCTATTTGCATCAAGGACATGTCTGGTTTGTTAAAGCCTTACGAAGCTTATGATTTGGTGAAAGCCATCAAAAAAGTTGTGGATTTGCCTGTTGAAATCCATTCGCACGCCACTACGGGACTTTCCGTTGCAACCCTTGCCAAGGCTGCTGAAGCTGGTGCGGACATTCTTGATACCGCCATTTCTTCGATGGCAATGGGAACATCCCATAGTCCAACGGAAACCGTGGTGGAAATGTTCAAGGGTACTGACATGGACACAGGCCTTGACCTGAATACATTGCTTGAGATTGCGGCGTATTTCCGCGATGTGCGCAAAAAATACGGCAAATTTGAAAGTTCTTTCTTGGGTGCGGACACACGTATCCTGGCTTCTCAAGTTCCTGGCGGAATGCTTTCAAACCTTGAGAACCAGTTGAAAGAGCAGGGTGCGTCTGACAAGATTGACGATGTTTTGAAAGAAATCCAGATTGTACAGAAAGACTGCGGATATATTCCTCTTGTAACCCCTACAAGCCAGATTGTTGGAACCCAGGCTGTGTTCAATGTTCTGTTTGGTCGGTATGCTCGCCTTACACAAGAGACACGCGACCTTGTCACGGGAAAATATGGAAAGACTCCCGCTCCCGTAAACGAAGAATTGCTTAAAGAGGCGCTCAAGCAGAACAACATGGAAGAAGCCATTACAGTGCGTCCTGCAGACCTTATCCCTAACGAGTGGGACAAAATGGTGGAAGAAGCAAAGGCAAACGGTGGCGATGGTTCTGAGGAAGATACTTTGACATATGCGATGTTCCCTAAGGTAGCCCCGAAATTCTTCAAGGAGCGGGCAAACGGCCCTGTTTCTTCTGATTCGTTTGTGGTGAAGACGGTTTCTTCTTCTGCGACAGGCGGAAGCTATTCTGTGAATGTAAACGGAACGTCATACAATGTTACTTCCAGCCCTGCCGGCGACACGATGAATGTAACCGTCAACGGTACATCATACAATGTGACTTTTGGTGCACCCGGGGTTGCTGCTGCCGCACCTTCTGTCGGTGGTGTTTCAGGTGGAGCTGACATAACAGCCCCTGTTGCCGGAACTCTGCTGCGCCATGTTGTTCCAGCTGGCTCAAACGTCAAAAAAGGCGATACCGTTATTATGATTGAGTCCATGAAGATGGAACTTGAGGTGAAGGCCACTGCTGACGGCTCTGTTTCTTATGTTCTTCAGCCAGGCACCCAAATTACAGCGGGTCAAGTCCTGGGAAGCATTGGCGGTGGCGCTCCTGTAGCCGCCGCTCCCGCGGCACCTGCCGCCGCCCCAACAGCAGCTCCTGTTTCCGCTCCATCCGGTGCGGGTTCTGTTGTGGCTGCGCCTGTCGCAGGAACATTGCTTAAGAACGTGGTTCCGGAAGGTTCTGCCGTCAAATCCGGTGACACAATCATTATGATTGAGTCCATGAAGATGGAGCTTGAGGTGAAAGCCGCTTCCAATGGAACCGTTCATTTTCTGGGAACACCAGGTTCTCAAATTACAGCGGGACAGCCTTTGGCAGAGATTAAATAAGGTTGGGGATGAAAATTATGCTTGGTAATAAAAACGCATATAAAAAGCAAGTTGTTGGCACGATGCTCATCATCATGGGAATTGCAATGGTGCTGTCGTTGTGCAGCACGGTTTTTGCTGCGAACAACAATGACGAGGTTGCTTCTTTCCGCACAATGGGAACTGCAATTATCAAAGGTTCAGAGAATGTGCCGTGGATTGAGCCGGTTGAATTCTTGAAGAATGTGTGGCGCAACACTGGATTGAACCAGATTATCAACGGGGAAGTCCCTCCTCCAGAACATGTACATGCAGAAGATCCTTTTGCAGGTGTTGTAGCTCCGGGTTGGCAAAAACTTTTGATGATGGCCATCGGTTTCCTGATTGTATACATGGGAGCTGTAAAAGGGTTTGAACCATTATTGCTGATTCCCATTGGGTTTGGTACGATTTTGGTAAACGTTCCCAGTGCCGGTATGTTCTCCGAGGGAAGCGGTATGCTCCGCATAATCTATGACGCTGGTGTAGGAAATGAATTCTTCCCAATGCTTATTTTCATGGGAATAGGTGCGATGACGGACTTTGGACCACTTATCGCTAACCCAAAGATGGCATTGCTTGGTGGTGCGGCCCAGTTGGGTGTTTTCTTCACCTTGTTTGGAGTTGCCTTGATGAACCTTATTCCGGGAATAGATTACAATATGCTTCAGGCCTCCGCAATTGCAATCATTGGTGGAGCCGACGGTCCTACCTCTATTTATGTTTCTGGAAAACTTGCTCCGGAGATGATGGCTGTAATTGCAGTTGCTGCCTATTCTTATATGGCCCTTGTTCCTATGATTCAGCCGCCTATTATGAAACTTTTGACCACGGAAAAAGAACGCAAGATAAAGATGAAGCAGTTGCGTTATGTATCCAAGACAGAGAAGGTTTTGTTTCCTTTGATGTTGCTTGTTCTTACGATTCTATTGTTGCCTTCCGCCGCTCCTCTCATTGGAATGTTGGCGTTCGGAAACTTTGTCAAGCAGTGCGGTGTGGTTGACCGTCTTTCAAAGACAATGGAAAATGAACTTTTGAACATTGTTTCCATCTTGTTGTCCTTGGGTGTAGGTTCCCAGATGACTCCGGAAAAGATTATCAATGGAAATTCTCTTGGAATCATTGTCCTTGGTCTGGTCGCCTTTGCGATTGCCACAATGGGAGGGCTTTTGATGGCGAAGTTGATGAACCTGTTCTTGAAGGAAAAAATCAATCCTTTGATTGGTTCTGCCGGTGTTTCCGCCGTGCCTATGGCAGCACGTGTTGCTAACAAGGTGGGTCTTGAATACGATCCGAGCAACTTCCTTTTGATGCACGCCATGGGACCGAATGTGTCTGGTGTCATTGGAACGGCCATTGCGGCTGGCGTATTTATTGCCACGTACGCAGGATAACTGATTCTCTGTTGCACACTCATTTCGATTTTGCAACAAAATAAAATTCAACATTCCGTCTGCTTTGTGCTTGCGGGCGCAGGGCAGACGGTTTTTTTGTGAAAAAGATAGTAGTTAAAGCAAAAAAACTGTATACAAATTCCATAAACAATGTATACTGATAGTATTCTTGTTTTAGGAGTGTTGATTATGAAGAAGAAAGTGGCAAAGATTGTGTTGTTTGTAATTGCGGCTGCTTCGTTGGTGGTGTTTGCAAGTTGCAAGCCCAAGGACACGCGACTTGCGGTGGATGCGGATGGAAAAACGGTTGTAGAGCGATATGGTCAACTACAGGTGACAGGAACTAACCTGTGCAACCAAGAAGGGCAGCCTGTCCAATTGCGCGGAATGAGTTCGCACGGTCTTCAATGGTACGGAAAATATGCCAACTACGACATTCTTAAGTGGTTGCGCGACGACTGGAATGCCCAGTTGTGGCGTTCCGCAATGTATCTTGCCCAAGGCGGATATGTAACGGACCGCTCGTTGAAATTCAAGATGCTTGATTCAATCGAAGCCGCCATTGATTTGGGAATGTATATTTTGGTGGATTGGCATGTCCACGGGGACCGAGACCCCCTCCTTTACAAGGAGCAGGCAAAGGAATTCTTCACAGAGATTGCCCAAAAGTATGGCGACAAACCGAACATAATATATGAAATTTGCAACGAACCAAACGGTGAAGACGTTACATGGCAGGAAAACATAAAGCCCTATGCAGAGGAAATCATTGCTACAATTCGTCAGTATGACCCGGACAACGTAATCATCGTTGGTACGTCCACTTATAGCCAGGATGTAGATATTGCCTCTGAGGACATGTTGGAAGGCAAAAATATCATGTACACATTGCATTTCTATGCAGGAACACACGGGCAGGAACTCAGGGACAAGGCTCAGAAGGCGTTGGACAATGGAATGCCTATTTTTGTCACCGAATGGGGTACAACCAAGGCTTCCGGGACAGACGGTGTATTTGAAAAAGAAACCCTTGAATGGTTGAAGTTCTTGCAGAAGAACAATATCTCATGGGCGAATTGGTCCGTGAACAACAAGGGCGAGGATTCCGGTGTTTTGGTTTACAATGCCGACAGGAACGCAAAGGGTGGTTGGACTGAAAAAGACCTGAGTGTTTCTGGTAAATTTGTAAGACAAATTCTTAGGAACGAAATAAAAATCAAATAACAGTTATTTTTGCAGCTTCTTCCCGTCGCTGAATGCGTTGCCAACTTTTGCCCCCAATGCAATGTAATGGTGGTTCATGGCATCGTAAGTGACGGGATGAAATTTGCTCAAGTCTATTTTTCCGTTGGTTAGGATTGCTTCGTCCGCCAAAGTGTTCACGACCTCGCCTACAACCTGTTCCGTTTTTTCGTCATAACTTATCAGGTTGCATTCCAATGTCAAAGGGAATTCGTTTATTACAGGGGCGTTTACAGCGGAACTTTTTTGGCAGGTAAGACCGGCCTTCCTTATTTTGTCGCCGTTGTCTTTTCCAGAAACAATCCCCAGATAATCCGCTTGGATTGTGCGTTCTGCATCGGCAACGCTGACAGTAAACGCTTTTTGCGTGAGCAGGTTGTTTGTTGTTTTATGCCCCTTGTCTATGATTATGGAGATTTTTGAATAATCATAGACGCTCCCCCAGGCGGCTGTCATTGCATTGGCAGTTCCGTCTTCATTGTAAGTGGCCACGACCAATACCGGTTGTGGATAAATCAAAGGTTTGTTGCCTAGGCTTTGCTTCATAGCTCAGTCTTCAAGTTTTTCATATAGCTTGTCATACAACTTTGCATTTCTTGTGATGACCTTCATGTCGTCTGGATGCAGTCTTTCTTTGAGTTGTTTTAGTGCGTCGTACGGGTCGAACCCCATTGCTTGCAGCTGCTTGACGGTTGCGGCATCCAGTTCTTTGTTCATTTCCTGAACGGCAGCCTCGTAAGATATTCCCACGGTGATTGCAGAAACCTTTTGCACCCTGTTTGGTCCTGATATCCCATGCTTTTGAAGAATGGCCTCCACATCAGCCAAGGCTTTTTCGTCATCGAAGTTTGCCCCGGGATTGTAGTTTTCAAGGGATTCTTTTATTTTGTCAAAATTGTTCACAAATGATTTCACATCGGAATCCGTTATCCCCAGTTTTGGGAAAACTTCGTCATTCTGTGCGGTCAAAAATCCGCCGCATATGGCAATCAGAAAAATAAAAGCCAAAAAACATTTTTTGGTCATAATAACCTCCAGTTTTGGGGTTTGACACGATTTTGTTGCAACTGCAACAAAAACAAAAGATTTGCACAAAAGCAGACTGCCAAACAAAAGACATACCTGTTGGATATGCATGTTTTACGGCCGCCTGCCTTCGGGTGAACCAGTTTTTTGTTATATGTTCAAGTCTGTTTTCATCCAGTCAAGGACTTCTTCAACGGTTGCAAAGTGACCTTCTGCGAGTCCCGTCTCTGACATCTGTGTGTTCTTCTTGGCTTGAACTTTTAGCATTATGGAAGTTCCTTCGGCAAAACCGAAAGCCTTGCATCCGGCTTCCACGAACGCCTTTGTCATTTCAACAAGCTGACTGCTTTCTTTTGGTCCTACGGGTTCCATCTTTGAGCAGTCTGCTATATAGCCCCAACCTGCCGCCTTCCATTGTCCTGCGTGCTTTAGCACTGTTGCCATAAGCCACTGGAGGTCTTCCAAGTTTGTCTGTCCGTTGCCTGCGGACAAAACGATGTTTCTGCCTGGAATTACTTCCACTGTCTGGGTTCCATGGGTTTCTTTCATGGTCTGTCTCCTTGTTTTATGAGTAAGTAGGATATTGATATAAAATTATCATGTAACATTCTATTCTTTTGTTTTTTTTCTGTCAATTTTTTTACCCATTTTTTTTTACATTTGTATTATTCTGTCCGCCACGGTTTGCGCCTCCGCTGTGTCGTGTGTGACAAAGATTCCCGTGAATCCCCATTCCTTTTGCATTGCAACAATATCTTGTGCAAGTTTTTTGCGCAGAGGTGCGTCCAAAGCGGAAAGAGGTTCGTCAAACAGTATGAGTTTGGGCTTCACAATCATGGTTCTCGCAAGAGAGACACGTTGGGCCTCGCCTCCTGAAAGGGATTCTACTTTGCGCAAGGCGAAGCCGTCCATGTGTACTCGCTCAAGGAATTGGCAGGCAAGCCGGCGGCTTTCTTTGCGGCTCATCCCGCGGCATCTAAGCCCGTATGCCACGTTGTCGTCGGTTCTAAGATGCGGGAATAGGGCAGGGCTTTGGAATACCATTCCTATGCCACGCTTGCCCGGCGGCACGTCCAGCAAATTCACTCCGTCCAGAACAAGGCGCGTTGCGTTATTTTTTTCTGGTTGCAAAAGTCCTGCAATCATCCTGAGTATTGTGGACTTTCCGCATCCTGAAGGTCCTGTTATTGCGGTCATGCTTCCTTTTTCTGCTTCAAGCGAAAAGTTTATGATCTTGCCGTGTGACGACCAAATTTTTTTTAGGTTGAAAATTTCAAGGTAGGGCTGAGTCATTTTGTTCTCCATTCGCATTTTTGCTGCCTGAAAGAAAAATTGGTGTTGCGAGCAACCCAAGCACTACGCCGCAAGCACATGCCTCGTTGAATCGGTATGAACCGGCCAGTTTGTAGGTGTACAGTGCCATTGTGTCGAAGTTAGGTATTGCAAGCATCAGGGGCAGGGTTGTGTCTCCAATACTCATGGCAAAGCAGAACCCAAAAGCTGCCAAAATGTTTTTGCGACACATTGGAATCTGTATGTTGAACGTGGGGTCGAGTTTGCTTGGGGAAAGGCATTTGGCAGCGTCCATTTGGCTTTGCGGAATTCTAACCATTGCAGAGTAAATTTGTCTGTATGCCAAGGGCCAAAATGTGGCGGACTGGCATAAAACCAAAATAAATGGTGTTCCTTTGGGAACCAGCAACATTATTCCTAGTCCAAGGACAACCGAAGAAACGGTCATCGGAAGCAGCGGTAGAACTTTTAATGTTTTGTGTTTTTTGTCTACGGAAATACAGGAATAAAACAATGCGCAACACACGCAAAGGAAGGCACTTGCAAGTCCTGTTGTGATTGTGTTGACAAAGGCTTTCCAAAAGGAACGGCGTGAAAAAACCTTGGAGAAATTTTCCAAGGTAAAAGGCAGACCCATGTCTTTTTTTGCAAGGTAACCTGTGGTGGTTTTCGTAAATGCGGAAACAATTATGTTTGCAAAAGGCGCGATAAAAAACATGACCACCAAAGCCCAAAAAAGAACTGCACAAAATGTTTCCGCTTTACTCAGTTTTTTTTGTTTTAGTTTAGCGCTGGCAAACGCCATGCCAGAATTTTTGCGGCCGGATTTTTCTATGATAGTATAAGTACATATGATTAGAACCGCAATTCCCGTTTCTGTCAGTGCGAGTTTTGCCGCCCGTGAAAAATCCAAGGAAGTTCTTGCCGCCTGGTATATTTCCACCTCAAGTACTGTGGTTCCTATGCCTCCAAAAAGAAGCACAATGACAAAGCTGAAGAAACAAAATAAAAAAACCAACATGGCCGAAGTGGTTATTGCAGGAAGAAGCTGAATCAATGTTATGGTACGGAATACACGTGTCCGGCTTGCCCCAAGCATTACGGCGGCTTCGTGTTGTGTCGCTGAAAGACTTGTCCATGCGTCATGGCAGGTTTTCATAACTATGGGGAAATTATAAAACCCTTGGGCAACCACTATCCCCAAAAAACTATACAAAAAAGTTACAGGCGGTTCTTTCAACGCTAAGACGGACATTAAAAATTTATTTACAGTCCCTTGCATTCCCAAGAACATGACAAAGCCTAATGCCACCAGCAAAACGGGTATGCACAGGGGAACTGCGGACAATGCCAGAAGAAAATTCTTGCCAAAAAATTTTCTTCTGGCGGTAAAAAAAGCGGCTGGAAATCCTATCAGTAGTGCGACCATTGTAGAAAAAAGAGCTTGTTTGAGGGTGAAACCAGTAATTTTCCACAAGCTTTTGTAAGCAGAATGCACGTGTTGTTCTGCTGAAAAAAACAAAGGGGAAAAAGCTGCAATCAATGGCAAAATGAAAGCAATGCAAACCAGAATAAAGATAGACAGTCCGATTGCCGCACCTATGTGTTTCATCCACAAGCTCTTTTTCATAGAAATCGCTATTCCGAAAGAAGCTCCATTATGGCTTTCACGGCGTCGGATAATACTTCATTGTCGACCACAAGGGCTTTTTTTGCCAATGGAGCGGCTTCATAAGAAGCAGGAAGTTCCACTTTGGGATTGACCGGGTACATCCATTGAGTAAGGGGAAGAATGTCTTGCCCCTCTTGGGATACAAGGAAGTCTATGAATTTCTTTGCACCTTCCGGGTTTGCCGCGTTCTTTACCAGTGCCACTCCTTCTATTTGTAGAGGATGACCTTGGTCAAACATTATCGCTTGAAATCGGTTGCCTTCGTTGTATTCAACATGATAGGCAGGGCTTGTGGTATAACTAATTACAAGAGGTGCTTCTCCGGAAGTGAAAAGACCGTAGCCTGTGCTCCAACTTGGTGCCATGGTAAGGATGTTTGGTTTTAGTTCTTGCCAAAAATCCAAGTATTTTTCCCCAAAAGCTGCCACGGTCCAAGCCACAAATCCCATGCCAGGTGTACTTGTACGGGGGTCCATAAGGATTATCTTTTTGCGGTAAATGTCCTTGGTTAATTCCGAAAGGGAAGATGGGGCAGGAACGGTGGAATGAGTGTCATAAATCATGGCAAAATAACTCCAGTCATAAGGAGTCAAAAGATAGTCTTCTGTAAGAAGCAGGTTTTCGCCGATTACAGATTCTGCGTTGACAGGTTTGTAAGGTTCAAATACATTGGCTTGTCTGGCTTTTTTTATTTGGTTGTTGTCAATCCCGATTACAATGTCTGCCTGAGGGGCTTCTTTTTCCAAGACGACGCGACTTAATATTTGTCCTCCATCGCCAGAATCGATGAAAACAAGGTCCATGCCTGTTTCCTTCTCAAAAAGCTGCTCAAGTTGCGGGGCTGGACCCCATTCACTTATGAACGAATCATAGGTGTAAATTACAACTTGATTTTTTCTTGCGTCGGAATCGCTGCCTCCAAAGGCAACCAACGACGCTACAACAAAAAATAATTGGATAAGTGTAAAAAGACGAGTCTTCATACTTCCTCCGCCGGTATTATCCGGATCAGGTTGGGACGGCAAGAAACCGTCCTACGGGTATAATCTCAGAGTATGCAAACCTGACAGGTTCACGTGCATACACACCCCGGTTGATAAAAGAAGTATAGCGGAAAGGGACATACGCTGCAATCCCCTGTCAGAAGTTGGCATCCATGCCAACTCCTGACGG
>JAZSMM010000087.1:0-7596 GCA_045535895.1 Treponema sp. | reverse complement strand
GTAATTAAAGTGTTTTTAAAGTCCGCCCTGTCCCAGGGGGATTTGTCACAACGAAAAAACATATACTCCGTGGCAAATTCCGGCGTAATGAGGACGGAACTATAGTCAAGCACTGCGTTCAAGTCGATTTGGGATACAACCCAGTCCACCTTGCCAGTGTTGTATAGATACGCATTCTGGGCAACGTCATCGGATTGAATCACTTTTATCCGCTCCAATTTGACATTGGCGGCATCGTAATAAAAAGGATTCTTTTTCAGGTTCAGAATGTTTTCATCGTAAGAATCAACAACAAAAGCCCCGCTATAAACATCCGGATTTGGATGGACCACAGAAAAAGAATGATGGCACAATATGCTGCTCAAATGTTCCGTAGGGGATTTCAATACAACGGAAAGTTTGTTGTTTCCCTGAACGGCAATTCCAACATCGTCTGCAGAACCTTTTCCCATGCGATATTCCAATGCGCCTTGTATGCAGTCCAGCAAAGAGGCAAAAGGAGCGTTTGCGTTAGGCGAAAGCAATGCAATCCATGAGTCCTTCACATGCTGAGCGGTAATAGCTTCACCGTTACTGAATTTTGCGTTGCCACGAATCACGAACGTCCATCTAAGTTTGTCCCTTGAAACCTTGTAGCTTTCAGCCACAGCGGGAACGGGCTCCAATGTTTGCGGATTGTAAGAAAAAAGCCCTTCGTAAAGTCCGGTCATCATCTGGGCACCAGAACAAAAATTGGACGTATGAGGATTCAAAATATACCCATGCGAAGAATCAATTATGGTGAACACATTCTCGTTGGCGTGCAGAACAAAGAAAGCGAAAAATGCCGCAAAAAAAGATGTGATTTTAGAACGCATCGGTTATTCCCAGTTTTCTCATCTGTTGCTGTTCTTCTACAAAGGCGGAGTACTCGGCTTTTCTCTGGTTTGTTTTCACCATCGTGTTCTTTATGGATGTAAGTTCCATTGAAAGACCTTTCACACGGGATCTGTTTATGGGCTGAACCGCAGACTTGAAGAACTTGTCAAAAGCCAAAAGGATGGTAAGCATTTGTTGGCATTCTGAAAGTTGCTTTGTCAAAAAAGAAAGTATTTCCGGCTCCGGCTCCGATTCAATCTTCTGGTAGCCCGGCGTTTGTTTTGAAGCAAAAGAACTATAAAACGCATACCGTTTCGTAAGGTCGGCGATAATTTTTTGAAAATTCACTTTTTCGTTCCTTGTGGTCTGGGTGACCGTGTCGGAAATCGGAACCACATATTCAATCGGCTTTTCTTTTATGCCAAAAGCCTTGCGGAACGCTTTGGCAAGTTTGTCCATGATTCCTTGGTGTTCGCTTTGAACAAGGGCACTGTTGTCGTTCATCTTGTCAATCAAAACCCCCAGCTGCGGGGCAAGGGCCGCCAAAGTCCTGACGGCTTCCATCACAAGGGCTTTTGTGTTGACCTGCACAGACTTTTTCTCCGAAGACTGGGAAACAATCTTTAACTTGTCCAAGAGTTTTTGCCGCCGCTGCTCTGCATCCGGACTGATGTTCTCCAAGACAACTTCTTCCGCAAGCTCGGAATAAAACGGCTGCTTTCCCATGCAAGAGGAAAACATCTTCTTTATCTGCTGCACGGCAGACTGAACGGAAGAAAGTTTGTCCGCAGGAAAAGAGGAATTGCCAAGTATGTTTTTTCGGATTTCCGCTTTGTAAAGTTCCCGCTGCAAGTCCGTGATTTGCTTTAGCACAGAATTTATTTTTACTATTGTCTTTGCAGCAGTTGAAATCCCGCCGTTGATAACGCTTATCGACATGGTGTCCGCACCCTGCCTTGCCTGGACAACAAGTTCAGCAAGTCCCTTTGTATTTGGCTGTGAATTTGTTGGTGCCATGGACCCCCATTGGAAGTAGTTGTTCAAACCAACAAGCCTTTTTATTCTTTCAAGGGTGAGATTGCGAACAGAAAATTTGAAGAAGTTGCACAAAAAGTCTATCATCCGCTCGTAATCGGAAAGACGGACACCAATGACCATGTTCCTGTCCTTCTCCGAATAATCGGATTCATCAGGAACTTGCACATCAGTGATTTTTTTGTCCAATTTATATGGGTCGGGAGAGATGCTGCCTTTTTTTTCAAGAACGCCAATCAAATTCGTAACGCAAGAATGGAGGACACGGTAATCTTCCAAAACAGAAGGCAACATGCTTGCGTCAAACCACGAAACTCTTTCTTCCAGAGCCTTGTACAAAGCCACTTCAAATTCTGCTATTTCTGCCATATATCGTTGTATTATCCATTATATTGACGAATTTGGCAAGTGTTCAATCTTGCTGGGCAAGCATTTCATTGTAATATCTGGGTTCAACGGCTTCTTTGGGAATGTCGCAAAGTTCCAGCAAACGCAAGAATTTGTCGTTTGCCGCCGCAACAGTGGCAGCGTCTTTATCTTCCGAAAGGATTTCCATCTCCAAAAAATCACCAAGAGGAGGAACATTGCACAGTTCAATAAAAACTTCTTCCGCCTTCCATTGGCTGGCGTTTTTTTCTTTTGTGCGGAACACAGAAAAACCTGCGTCTTTGAGAAACTCTTCAAAAGAATGCCGGCTATCTATGGCAAACTCAAATTCTTCGTTTACTTCAAACCTAGTTCCGTCTTGCGCTGCGTTTATGTTCTTGCGTTTGTAGGTTGCAACAACGGACGTTGGATTATCACCACACGAACGCTTTTCTTGGCGCAGACGAATCTGTACTTCCTTGGAAGTTGACTGCGAAAAAATTGTCTTTTTCCAATACGTGTCTTTTTTTTGGGATTCACCAACAAATTGTGCGAAACTTTTTAATTTGGACTCCACATCCTTAGAATCTTGGACATGGGCTTTCAGTTCTATTTCATACATGCAAATAATTCCTCATGCTAGACAAGATAATCTGCAAAAAAGACTTCAAGGCGAGCATTGAAAGTTCTTGTGTCTTTTTCCAATTGCTGTAAAAAGTCGTTGCCCTCTACAGTACCAAGCACTGCGGTCATCTCATCTTCGTTTTCGTAGGTCATGGCACGAAAAAAATCCGTGTAGTCCTTCTGCCTTGAGACAATGGAACTTTCGTACATGTTGTTGGAAACAGCAAGAACATCTGCATAGACATTGGCAAAGATATCCGACGTAAAATCAACTATGGGTCTTGAATAAAGCTGCTCCAAAATATAAAGAGAATACCTGGCCTTGTACAACGGATAGTCTTGCTGACATTTGTCATAAAACGAATGGACCTCTTGCCAAGTGTTTACGCGACCATCTTTTATCAAGGACGCAAGCTCGTCTATCTTTTCGCTTGGCACGACCTGCCCCCCCGCATTCTCCCATTTTACAAAAAGAGGTATCTGCTTGATGTCTTCTATCACGCCTGGCGTAAGTTTGGGTAGCCCGTGAACAGCACAATACTCCAAAAGGCTTTTTGTGGCAAAGTATTTTAATATTTTCCTGTATTCACGATAGCCTTGTGCCGGCTTGTAAATTTTACCGCCAAAACGTTTTTGAACTTGAGGGTCTTCCAAAACAATGTCGCTGTCTGGATTGCGGTGCAAATAGTCCTTTGCCTGCTGCCTGTCGGAAAAATGCAATGTCCTGCCAGTAAGTTCAATCAATCTGTCCAAAGACAACAAAACCTCTTGCATTGTGTCAGGGGCAAGCGGGTCTGTTTCAATATGCTGCTCTTTTACAACCCTCTTGTCCCTTTTCTTGAATTTCGAGTTGTTCCTTGCGATGGCGAACATATTGTACAAGAACCAATAGGCAGGAATTATATGTATCGCCTGTTCCGTGCTGTCTATGCCAACCAAGGAAAAAGGATAAGTTATGTTCAGCTCGTTTTGATATGAACCTTTGGCCACAAGGGAAAAAGAAGCGAATTTGCTGTTATGCTTGAAGTCCGAACAAAGTCCAGGCCAAAACCCACGTCCAGCATAGATTTCGCCGTCTGGACTGCGCGAGTTGTGGTTTGAACCAATCGTGGCACCGGCGGCAATGTTGGACTGACCAAGAATTGTGGTCGCAATAAGAAACGAAGAGTTGTGATGCTGCTCGTGGAACGGGAAGATTAGGTTGTTCAAAAGCTCGCAGCATGAAACCGTGGAATTGTCACCCAACACGGAATTCAAAAGACGGGCCCCGTACTTCAACTGACAGTTTCTTCCAATCACAAAACGCACCGCCACAGCTTGGTAAAACACCTTGCTACCGTGGCCAAGGATTCCGTTCACCATTTCCACGCCTTCACCTATCTGGGAAGGCTCTTGTTCGGAAGAACAAACTGTTATGTTCTTTAACTTAAAGGCTCCTTTTATATATGCGTGAGAACCTATTTTTGCGTCCTTTATAAGGACTGTGTTCTTTATGACTGAATCGTCGGCAACTGAACCGCAGGTATCCTTGTTGCGCTCATTGCCCTGCTCCGTCAATTCCACAAAACGCTTCATCAACAACTTGTCGCCACGTCTTCTTGACCAGATGTATGCGTCCGCACTAATCATGCTCTCAAACGGCAGGACATAACGCCCGTCGTTTTCGTTTGCAACACCTATTTTAATTCTGACATCTTCAGATTCTTCTTTTTTGAGAATTCCATTTCCGAATTTTGAATGGACAGTGCAAGTCATCTCGTCTATATTGAAAAGAATAACGCGGTTGCCAATCACATAGTTCACAAGGTATTTTACATTGCGTACACACACGTCGTTGCCAATAGCACAACTTTCTATGTAAGAGTTGTAAAGACCGCAGTCCAACTCCAAGTCATGGTATTTTAGAGAGGCGGGGCGAAGTAACCCAAGCACAACCATTCCACGGAATTCGCAGTCCTATACAAGTACAGGACAAAATCCGTCTTCCTCGACGGAGACACGCAGATTGCTCCAGTCGTCGAACTGACTTTTGTTTCCGTTTTTTTTCAAAACAGAAATTTCCTCTGGTTTTAGAAGACGAGTTCCCTTCAACAGGAACTCGTCAAAATAAAACCTTGGCTCTTTGTCTTGGACAGTTTTGTTTGAATAAACTTGCTTTACGGTCAACTGCGACATAAGTGTTTCCTTGCGGTTTTTAGGTTTTGTCACAAAGCAGGACTATGTTCTTCTACAATCTTTTTGACGTAGGAGACAAAATCTTCTATTTTGAGAACCTGCTGCTGGCGACCGTCACGGAATCGCACCGCCACAGTTCCTTCGGCAGCTTCTCTTTCACCCACAACCAACATATACGGGATTTTCTGCGTTTGTGCCAGCCGAATCTTCGCATTCATCCTGTCGTTGCTCAAATCCGCCGCACAACGGATTCCAGAGTCCTCAAGGCAGGACAAAACTTTTTCCGCATACTCGTTGAACGCAGGGGCCACGGGAACAACCACCGCCTGTTGAAAATGAAGCCACGCCGGGAAGGCTCCGGCATAATTTTCTATCAAGATGCCTATAAAACGCTCCAAAGAACCCAAGACGGCACGATGCAACATAACTGGATGATGCTTTGCGTTGTCGTCACCGATATATTCTGCGTTCAGTCTTTCCGCAGAAGGAAGTTGATAATCCACCTGAATAGTTCCGCATTGCCAACCACGGCCAAGTGCATCCACCAAAGTGAATTCCAATTTAGGTCCGTAAAAAGCACCTTCACCTGGCTGTATTTCATATTCAAGCCCTGCAAGTTTACATGCGTCGGCAAGAGCCGCTTCTGCCCTGTCCCAAGTAGCATCATCGCCTACGCGCAATTCGGGTCTGGTGGAAAATTTTACGCTGATTTTATCTTCCCCAAAGCCAAAATCCTTGTACATGCCCTTGAGCAGTCGGCAGAATTTTTCCACTTCATAAGGAATCTGTTCTTCCGTGCAAAAGATGTGTGCATCATCCTGGACGAATCCGCGAACACGCATTATTCCATGCAACGAACCGCTGGGTTCATTCCTTGTGCAAGAACCGAATTCCGCAATCCTAAGAGGAAGGTCACGGTATGAACGCAATTTATTGCGGAAAATCTCTACATGCCCGGGACAGTTCATAGGCTTTAGCGCAAAAAGGCGTTTTTCACTTTCCGTGATGAACATATTTTCCTTGTATTTCGCCCAATGTCCGGAACGCTCCCACAAGGAACGTGGCATAACAAAAGGCGTGTTCACCTCTTGGTAACCGTCCTTGCGGATTTTTTCGCGCACATAATCTTTGATGATGGAATAAATCGTCCAGCCGTTGGGATGCCAGAAAATCTCACCTGGGTTTTCCTCATCGATGTGAAACAAATCCAACTCTTTCCCAATCTTGCGATGGTCACGGCGTTCTGCTTCTGCAAGCATTTCAAGATAAGACTTCAAGTCAGCAGGTTTTTCCCAAGCCGTAGCATAAATACGAGTAAGCATAGGACGTTTTTCGTCCCCACGCCAATACGCCCCAGCTGTCTTCATAATCTTAAACGCTTGGGCGTTTATTTCCTTTGTATTTGAAACATGAGGACCACGGCATAAGTCAGTAAATCCGTTCTGCGTATAGATTGAAATCAAAGCGTCTTCGGGCAAGTCGTTTATCAACTCTACCTTGTACGGTTGGTCCGAAAACATCGCAAGAGCCTCTTCACGAGAAATTTCTTTGCGTACAAAATCATGGTTGCCTGCAAGAATTTTTCGCATTTCCTTCTCTATGGCAGGCAAGTCTTCTTGTGTGATGGGGCGTGTCAACTCAAAGTCATAATAAAACCCTGTGTCTATGGCAGGGCCAATAGCAACTTTTGAACCAGGAAACAACTTCAAAACCGCTTCTGCCATAACATGAGATGCACTATGGCGAATCACCGCCAATTTTTCGTTTTGTTCGTTTGACATAACAACCCCTCGTTATCATAAAATAAATATCTTTGGAAAGAATATAATGTTTGGGATTCAATGTCAAAGGGTGTGTCTTGCCACAAAAATGGCTTTTCTGTATACTTTTATAATATAATTTTTAGTTTAGAGAGGACATTAAAGATGATTAGAGGCGGAGATATCGGAAAAGGAACAGTATTGCTTATCAAAAATGCTCCTTACCTTGTAGTTGAACGTGAATTTGTAAACCCAGGGAAAGGCACTGCTTTTGCCCGTGTAAAGATGAAGAACCTAAAAGACGGAACTGTTCTTACACAGACGATAAAAACACCCGACATGGTAGAAGACGCAGAAGTGGAAACAAGAGATTGCCAATACCAATACAATGACGGGGAGAACTATATTTTCATGGACACCCAGTCCTATGAGACTGTTTCCGTACCAGAATCTCTTAATGAGAACTTAAAATACTATCTAAAAGAAGGCGAGGAATATCCTATTGTCATTTGGGACGAAGAACCCATAGACGTAAAGATTCCGCAAAAAATGGTTTTTATTGTCGCTGAAAGTGAAAATTATGTAAGGGGCGACACGGTTTCCGGGGCAACAAAGCCCATAGTAACAGAAACAGGTTTGACTGTTCGCGTACCGCTTTTTATCAAGCAAGATGAAAAAATAATGGTAAACACAGAAACAAACGAATACGTCGAGCGTATAAACAACTAAACCCCGTCCATCCGTGCGTAGGCAAAACATGCAACCGTATGCATGCAAC
>JAZSMM010000037.1:0-2277 GCA_045535895.1 Treponema sp. | reverse complement strand
TGTACCTCAGTCCGTGCTAGACTGGATTGCAGAAACAGCAGGACGCTTTGGAAAACTACGAATTGTCGCCTCGCCGGCGGATTCCAATTTTTTATGGCTAGTGACAGAATCCTTTGGTGTGTTCAAAGAAATTTCTGCAACTCCGTCGTTGAACAAGTACTTGAACGCAGTTTCCCCTTCACTTGTGCAACAGGAATACAACGCAGATATTTTAGAGGAAGAAAAAAAACATTGTTTTCTGCTGAACCTGACAGACAGGGGAACGGTAAAGCAAAAACTTTTGGAACTAGGCTGGCCGGTAAAAGACGATGTTCCTCTTGTGGACGGGGAACATTTGGAATTTTGCCTAAAACAAAAGACAGCAAACGGACACGCCTTTGAAATACGCCAATACCAAGATCAAGCGGCAAAATCTCTCGTGGGAGACAAAGGACCTGGATGCGGCTTTGGAACAATCGTTCTTCCATGCGGTTCCGGAAAGACAATCGTTGGAATGTTGATAATGCAGATGCTACAGACAAGCACCCTCATTGTCACCACCAACATTAGTGCCGTACACCAATGGATTGAAGAACTTTTGGACAAGACAAATCTTACTCCGGAACAAATAGCGGAATACACCGGAGAAACAAAAGACATAAAACCTGTGACCGTTGCCACATACCAAATTCTTACGTGGAGGGCAAACAAGGACTCGGAATACCCGCATTTTCAACTTTTTAGGCAACGTGCGTGGGGCTTGATAATCTACGATGAAGTTCATCTTCTGCCCGCACCGGTTTTCAGGGTTGTTGCAGAACTACAGACAGTCAGACGGGTTGGTTTGACTGCAACCCTTGTAAGGGAAGACGGTTGCGAAGGTCATGTGTTCAGTCTTGTGGGACCAAAAAGATATGACGTTCCATGGAAAGAATTGGAACAGTCGGGCTGGATTGCCTCTGCGGAATGTATAGAAATTCGGTTGGACTTCCCGCAGGAAAATGAAATCGCCTATACGGTGGCTTCGCCACGGCAAAAGCACAGGATAGCGAGCGAAAACCCTGCAAAAATGCAAATAGTACAGGAACTTGTAAAACGCTTTCCAAATGACAAAATCCTTGTGATAGGTCAATATTTGGAGCAGCTGCGTGAAACAGCGAAAACACTGGACGCTCCAATAATAACGGGAACAACACCCACAAACGACCGGGACAAATTGTACAACGAATTTCGCAACGGCAAGATAAATGTTCTGGTCGTATCCAAGGTGGCCAATTTTGCGATAGACTTGCCGGACGCTTCAATCGCAATACAAATTTCCGGGACATTCGGCAGCCGGCAGGAAGAAGCCCAAAGGCTAGGAAGAATCCTGCGTCCAAAAGAAAGGATGTCACGTTTTTTCACCCTTATTTCCAGAAACACTGTGGAAGAAGACTTCGGTTCAAACAGGCAAAAATTCCTTGCAGAACAAGGATACGCCTACCGCATAATTCGCTACACAGAGCCAGCCGACTTGGACGTACTTCACGAGCCTTTACAAGGGCGCCAACCATAGGAGAGAATCCATGAGCGAAAACCAAAGTGAAAAAACTCGCCGCATACTCTTGTGGAGAGAAACTTTGTCCAAACTACCGGACAACCATTTTTTTGAGCTTATGAGGATGTATCTAGGAGAAATAAAAACCCCTTACAACAAACAAAAACTTATTGAAAACCTTGGTTCTTTTCTGCACAAAACAGAGACAAGGGAAAAAATACGCCTTTTGCTTTCCCAACAGGATGTGGTGATTCTAAGTGCCGTAAATCTTCTTGCAAACCCCACGTTGCAGCTTTTGACGGATTTTTTTAAAGACACATTCTCCTTGGCGGGACTCTACGACATCTTGATGAACCTTGAAGAAAGGCTAATTTTGTTTCAATATACGGACAAAGCTACGGGCAAACGTATTTACGAATTGAACCCCATCCTGGAAGACATCATCATCCCTCTGGTTAGTGTGGAAAATTTTTTCCATGCAGAAGAAAACGCAACTCCGTGCAAAACACAAGGATTGCAGGTTTCTTCCCTGCTTTTGGCATCTTTGGTTTCTTTTGTGGGTTCCACACCTTCCATAAAAAAACAGGACGGTCAACTGAAAAAAAACGTATTGCAGATTCTTTTGCAAAAATTTCCCGGCACGGAAGAAGAACAGGCAAATATTTTTTTCAAGGCAATTTTTGACGGAATGGAAAACCTTGCGCTTTTCAAAAAAACGGATAAAGGTCTTGAGGCGGACTATCAGCGGTGGCATTCCTTTG
>JAZSMM010000257.1:0-6849 GCA_045535895.1 Treponema sp. | reverse complement strand
ATTCTGCAACCTCAAGCATGACAATATATGTCTGAAGAATTTCCGATTGTTTGGAATCCGCATATTTCATTTTATCCTGTATTCCCAAACGGACTTCTTGCACTGCGGACAGCAACCTGTCCCATTCTGCCTCTAATTCATCTTTTTCAATAACATGTTGCGGTATATGTCTGGCGGCCGCCACAGGAACGACAAAAGCCTGTCCAATGCCAATTCCTGCAGACGCACAAATTCCTTTAAATACTTCCATAATATTAAAATATATCAGTGCAAAAATTACGTGTCAATAAAACAAAAAGAAGGCCTTCTGTAAAACACGACAAAACCTCTTGTGTTCTAAACGACAAATAATATACAATTCCACAAGGATAATAAAACAATGGAAACCGATTTTACAGAACTAAAAGAAGCGGCATTGAACAGTTGCCCGCAATCGCTTAAATGTAAACTTGCAGAGCGTTTTATTAATCTATATGGGAAAAGTTCAAAGGAAATTCAATTTTTTCAAGCTCCCGCTAGAATAAACATAATCGGGGAACACATTGACTACAACGGAGGGCTTGTGTTTCCTGCGGCAATTGACAAATGTATATACCTTGCAATACGCCTGAGGGACGACTCCACAATAAATTACGACGACATTCGTTTTCCCGGAAGATTTTCTTTTGACATTACAGAAAACTTTTTGTACAAAAAAGAGAATGGATACTGCAATTATTTAAACGGAATCATCACCATCCTCAAATCCAGAGGACATGAATTCCCTTGCGGGTTTGACGCATTGTTTTTCAGTTGCATTCCAGACGGTGGCGGCGTTTCTTCTTCTTCTGCAATGGAATGCTGTTTTACAGCCGGACTAAGCAAAGTCTATGCCCTTGGGATTGACTCAATCCAAAACGCAAAAATCGGGCAGGAGACAGAACACCGTTTTATGAATGTGCAGTGCGGAATAATGGATCAGTTTATAATTGCCATGGGCAGAAAAGACCATGCAATCCTTCTTGATTGCGCCACACTTGATTACCGCTATGTTCCCCTAAAGCTAGGAGATTACCGTTTTGTCGTTATGAACACAAACAAAAAACGTCAACTTTCTGACTCAAAATACAATGAGCGAGTGGCGGAATGTAAACAAGGTCTTGAAGCTTTAAACCAGCAACTTGAAAAGCATGGCATTCAAAAACTTTCCAATCCATGTTCCGCAACAGAACAACACTTGGAAATCCTAAGACAAGCGTTGGACAACCAGACGATTTATCGCCGGCTGCGTCACTGCATAACTGAAAACCGACGGGTAAATTTAGCGGTGCAAGCAATGGGAAAAGAAGATTTGGTTCAACTTGGAAAACTAATGAATGAATCACATCAGTCCTTGCGTGACGACTACGAAACCACAGGAATAGAATTGGACACCTTGCATGAACAAGCAAACAACGTGGACGGTTGCCTTGGAGCACGAGTGACAGGTGCTGGGTTTGGTGGTTGTGCCATTGCCCTTGTACACAAAGACAAATGTGCTGTTTTGATGGAGAATGTTGGCAAGGTATACCGTGAGAAAATCGGCTACAATGCCACATTCTTCGAGTGTACAACAGGAAACGGTGCGGGGATTCTATAAAAAGGTATATAGTCCAAACAAAACCACAACAATTTGTAATGCACAAACCTTTGCGGTATAATTATATTCATGGACAGTTTTGATATTTCAGAGTTGGTACGTACACAGCGAGCCTTCTTTTCAACAGGAAAGACAAAGGACGTTGAGTTTCGCCGCAACCATTTGCTCGCATTAAAGCAAAAAATCAACCAGTATGAAAAACAAATAATACAAGCCTTGCATGAAGACTTGGGTAAATCAGAGTTCGAGGCGTTTGCCACAGAAATCGGGATAATTCAAGCGGAAATCACATACATGATAAAACATATGCGTCGTTGGGCAAAAACAAAACGGGTCCACACGCCAATTACCAGTTTTTGGTCAAAAAGCCGTGTCCAACCAGAACCATACGGATGTGTGCTGATAATTTCCCCTTGGAACTATCCGTTCCAGCTTGCTCTTGTTCCAATGGCAACAGCAATTTGCGCCGGCAACTGCGTAACGTTAAAACCCTCCAGTTCCAGCCCAGCCACAAGTGCGGTGATAGCAAAAATGCTTACAGAAGTTTTTCCCGCCGGATTCGTTTCTGTGGTTTGCGGAGGACATGAAAACCACGACGCCCTTCTTTCACAAAAATTCGACTATATTTTCTTTACGGGTAGCGTTTCTGTTGGAAAGAAAATCATGGCGGCGGCTGCACAAAACCTTACCCCGGTGTGCCTTGAACTTGGAGGTAAAAGTCCTTGCATAGTGGACGAAACCTGCGACGTGGAAACCGCCGCACGTCGCATAATCTGGGGAAAACTATTGAACGCAGGACAAACCTGTGTAGCCCCAGACTATATTTTGGTTCATGCAAAAATAAAGCACCGCCTTGTACAAGCGATGTTAAAATACATCCTTCAGTTTTACGGAGACACACCTTTGGACCCAGAAAGTATTCTTCCTGCAATAATAAACCAAAGACATTTTTTACGTTTGATTTCCTTGTGCGACGGCAGCAACCCAAACAACGGAAAAGTTCTTCGTGCCGCAACATCAACGACATATCCTGCATATGACGCTGGCACGCGAAAAATGGCACCGGTAATTTTGGACGAACCTAAAACTGATTCCCCTGCAATGACAGAAGAAATCTTTGGACCAGTTCTGCCGGTTATTTCTGTACAAGACATGGAAGAAGCCATTGCCTTTGTGGCGGCAAGACCAGAACCGTTGGCTTTGTACCTTTTTACAAAGGACAAGAAATTGGAAAAATCCGTTGTGAAAAACCTAAGGTATGGCGGTGGCTGCATAAACGACACGGTGATGCACCTGACCTCACCTTATATGGGCTTTGGCGGAATTGGCAACAGTGGAATGGGCAGTTACCACGGCAAGACAGGTTTTGACACATTCACTCATTATAAAAGCATATTAAAGACTCCAGCTAGCCTGGATTTCCCTTTTCGGTATCCTTCGTGCAAAAACAACATTCAACTTGCAAAGATGTTCATGAAGTAAAAGATTTGGGTTTTATTACGGACGCTTGAAACAAAAGACATTAGTAAAGTAAAATTACTGTATGCAAAACTTTGCAATTGTCTTTGGCGTGATAATCGGGATTGCCTTGATTGTCTTTGCCTACAGCCTTTACATCAGGTTTTCCATTAGAACACGCAAACAAGATAACCCGTATCAAAACAGTTCATATAAACCGGTGAATTCCACCACCACAGCGGGATTCAGTCCCACCTGCCCTGTCTGTGGAAGCACCCTTTTGCAAGGAGAAAACCTTTCTTCTCGTGTTTTTCGCCCAGTAAAAGACGGAACCGAATCCGACCAGCGTTGCACAATTTTGGGTTGCCCGCACTGTCTGCCTTATTGCCAAACTGGTGTAAAAAGGAAATGCCCTGTTTGCGGGAAAAATGTTCCTGCAGACGGCTATTTAATTGCACGCCTTTTTACAACAACTCGCGGAAAACGCCATGTAAGAATAACTGGCTGCACAGAATGTCATAAAAAAGTGTAAAGTAAATTTTTAAATCTCCGATGATAAAGTATCAGGTTTAGTACCTGACGGAAATTATCAGCTGGACAGTCCCGGCTGTTCTTAAGGAGATAAATTATGGTTATCAATCACAACATGAGTGCGATGTTCTCACAGCGTTCAACAAACGCAACAAACCTCGCAAACCAGAAGAACATGGAAAAACTTTCTTCTGGAATGAAAATTAACCGTGCCGGTGACGATGCTTCTGGCTTGGCAGTTTCTGAAAAAATGAGAAGCCAAATTCGCGGTTTGAATCAGGCTTCCACAAACGCCTTGAACGGTATTTCTTTCATCCAAACAACTGAAGGTTATTTGCAAGAAACCACTGACATCGTGCAGCGCATCCGTGAACTTGCTGTTCAAGCATCCAACGGCATCTACACTGACGAAGACCGCATGCAGATTCAAGTTGAAGTTTCTTCCCTTATCGCAGAAGTGGATCGCATTGCAAGCACAGCACAATTCAACGGCATGAACATGCTTACAGGACGTTTTGCACGCCAAGAAGGAACAAACGACGTAACAGGTTCAATGTGGTTGCATATTGGTGCAAACATGGACCAGCGCACACAGGTTTTCATTGGCACAATGACCGCCACAGCGCTTAATCTGCGCAACATCGGAGATGAAACCATCATGTCTCTTGAAACTCCAGACAGTGCAAACCGTGCAATCGGAACATTGGATGAAGCCCTAAAGAAGATTAACAAGCAGCGTGCAGACCTTGGTGCATACCAAAACCGCCTTGAATACACAATTACCGGTTTGGATATTGGCGCAGAAAACTTGCAGGCAGCAGAATCACGCATCCGTGACACCGACATGGCAGAAGAAATGGTTGACTTCACAAAGAATCAGGTTCTTCAGCAGTCTGGCATGGCCATGTTAGCACAGGCAAACCAGTCCACACAGAGTGTGCTTAGTCTCCTCCAGTAAGATATTATGTAAAACACGTTGGGCTGCCCGGTCAGAGGGCAGCCCTTTTTTTATACAGAGACAACAACTAAAAAGAAGAACGCCCTCTAAAACTACGGGCAAGTGTTAGTTTGTCGGCGTATTCCAAGTCCCCACCTACAGGCAAACCAGAAGCAAGCCTGGTCACAGTAACTCCTGTAGAAGACAAAATCCTTTGCAGATACAACGCCGTGGTATCGCCTTCTACCGTGGGATTGGTGGCAATTATTACTTCCGTCACTTCTTCGGTTTTTACTCGTTCCACCAACCGTCCAATTGAAAGTTGTTCCGGCCCAATTCCATCCAATGGTGAAATTACGCCGCCCAACACATGAAACAAACCATGGTATTCTCTGGAAGCCTCTATTGTCTGGACGTCCTGAGGTTGTTCCACCACACAAAGCAATGTCCTGTCTCGTGCTGGATTGGAACAAATCATACAAGGGTCTGTTTCCGTATATGAACCGCAAACGGAACAGGGCTTTATTTTTTCTTGCAAATCCAAAAGTTGGCGTGAAAAGCGTTGGACAAATCCCTTGTCCGCCTTCAATAAATGAATGGCTATGCGAGTAGCACTTTTTTTACCTATTCCCGGCAAGCGAGAAAAAGACTCGGCAAGTTCCTCTAAAGCATTCATACATCACCTACAAATTAAACCCAGGAATATCCATTCCACCAACCATGGGACCAAATTTTTCCGTTATCTGTTCCTTTATTTTGGACATGGCATCTCGGCTTGCCGCAACAATCAAGTCCTGAAGCATAGGAATATCCCTGGGGTCTACGGCAATCGGGTCAAGAAAAACGCTTTGCACTTCAAATTGCCCGTTCATGGTGACTTTAACAATCCCACCACCAGAAGAACCTGTCGCCACAACATCTTGCAGGTCGTCTTGGACTTTGGCCAAATGCTCTTTAATGCTTTGGGCGTTTTTCAATATATCAAATGGATTCATTTTTATTTCCTCCTGTCACTACTGTTCCTTTAAATAATTTGCATATTATTTCCGTCTGCGGAGTCCTCGGCTTTTCTTTTGATTCACTCTTGGACTGATTCAAAACCACCTCAAAAGAACGGTTTTGTCCAGAAAATTTTGCGGCCATCTGGGTAAGCATTGCTTTTTCTTTTTGGAGTTGCGCCATTGAAAAAGAAGAAGAAACAGTCACAGTGATGCAATTGTCTTTGGTAAAATCCCAAGAACCAGAATCCATCAAGGCAGAAGCAAGAACAGCATGGCTAACGGAAAGTTCTTTTATCATATAATCGCGCAAATTTTCAAGAGGAACAGCTTGTGCATCAGGCTTTTGTATAGAAAAAGTCGCTTGCCGGTGTTCAGGCGGTACAGCGCCGCCGTTAGATAAAGGGTGGCTTGAATCCTCTTGGTGTGAAAGCGCAGAAAACCGCGGGATGTTTGGGTTTGATCCAGAATCAACAGGTTTACTTGTGGCAGATTCAGAGGGTTTTGAAACTTCCTGCAAGCCGCCAGAACCAACAAGCAAAGTTCTTGCCTGTTCCACCGCGGCCTTTACTTCTTGAATTGAAACATAAAAAGAAAGCCCGCACAATCTGGACACAGCCAAGTCCAGTTCATACCTAGGGTTTAGGGAATAACGAATGTCACGATATAAATTCAGCAACAAGGACAACGCCCTTTCAAGCTGCGGGACGTTCCATGCAGAAAGGACTTTTGTTGAAAAACGTTCTACGGACTGCCCCAACAAGGACTCCTTTTTTATGCCGGACTTCACAAGCAAAAGGTTCCTCAAATAATCTGTCATATTGGAGATGAATTGTTCAATAGAAACACCGCCCTGCAAGATGGAATCCACTTTGTCCAATGCCATGGCAGAATCAGATTCCACACATATTTCACACAAGGCATTCAACATATCAAGCCCCACAAGACCCAGTTTGTCACGGATTTTGTCGTATGTGATATGTCCTCCTGAAAAAGAAGCAACCTGGTCAAACAGGGTGTATGCGTCACGAACACTTCCCGTTGCCTCTCTTGCAATCCAGTACAAAGCCTCGTCATCAGCTTGAATGTCAACTTCTGCGGCTGCTTCTGCCAAAAGCATTTTAAGTTGTTCCACCGCAACAAGCCTAAAATGAAACTGCTGGCAACGGCTTTTTATTGTGGCCGGAACTTTGTGCAACTCCGTGGTGGCAAACACAAAAATCACATATGGCGGTGGTTCTTCTATTGTTTTAAGAAGAGCATTAAAAGCACTGGTTGAAAGCAAAGTCGGGGGCCAAGCGGTCTTA
>JAZSMM010000113.1:0-7634 GCA_045535895.1 Treponema sp. | reverse complement strand
GTTCTTACAAAATGATTTTCGGGTACTAGTTCGTCTAGACTGGGTGGCAAAAGCCACTGTTCATTCTGATTGTATGGTTTGTATGTGATCTTGTTACTTACGCCTCTGCTCATATTTAAATTTTATCACAGAGTTCGTCTTCTGTCTTTTAAAATAATCAGGGCTGCCCTATACTTTTAGGACAGCCCCCATATACCGGCGAAGAGACTTGAACTCTTACACGGTCACCCGCAATAGATTTTGAGTCTATCGTGTCTACCATTCCACCACGCCGGCGTTTTATTTACAATATCATATTGGACAAAATTAATCAAGTAGCGAAATGATTGTAAATTATACGACAATAGTTTACAGCATTTTGAATACCAGGACTTGCTGTTGCCGTATACACTGGGATATACTTGTTTTATGATTTTGCCAAGTCCCAGACAATTCAATTCACCAATACAAGTTTTAAAAGATGTGTTCGGGTATAGCACTTTCCGTCCAATGCAACTAGAAATTATCCAGCAAGTGCTAACTTGCACAGACACCGTGGCCGTTATGCCTACGGGAGGTGGAAAATCCTTATGCTACCAGATACCTTCTCTTTTACAAGAAGGCATTACAATCGTTGTGTCGCCTTTGATAGCCTTGATGCACGACCAGGTTTCTGCATTGCAGAACGTAGGAGTTGGGGCAGTTTTCCTTAGCAGTAGTCAAGACCGGGAAACATACATTCAATCTGTTTCAGCCCTTAAAAGGGGCAACGTAAAATTGCTTTATCTTTCACCAGAGGCATTGGCAAACACAGAACGAATCCAACAGTTGTTAAAAGGAATCCACGTAAACTGTATCACCATAGATGAGGCACACTGCATTTCTGAATGGGGACATGACTTTAGACCAGACTACAGAAATATTGCCACAGTCCGCAAACTTTTTCCAAAAGCATCATGCCTGGCCCTTACGGCAACAGCAACGGACAGAGTAAGACAAGACATAGTGAAAAACCTTGAAATGAAAAGTCCAGAAATTTTTATCGCCAGTTTCAACAGACCAAACATTTTTTTAGAAGTAGCAAACAAAAAAAATCCTTTTTTACAAACAGTCAAATGTATAGACCAACATCCAGACGAAAGCGGAATCATTTATTGCTTTTCCAGAAAACAGGTGGACGAATTGGCTTCAAAACTGCAACAAGCCGGATACGATGCACTAACCTATCATGCAGGACTTCCAGACGACCTTAGAGCTTACAACCAAAACCAGTTCATACGGGACAAAGCACGCATTATGGTTGCAACAGTCGCATTTGGTATGGGGATAAACAAACCCAACGTCCGTTTTGTGATACATTACGACATACCCAAAAGTTTGGAACAATATTACCAAGAAATAGGTAGAGCAGGCAGAGATGGAGAACCAGCCCATGCTCTGCTTCTGTACGGGCCAGGAGACATTCACAAAATTCGCTTTTTCATAGAAGAGAAAACAGAACAAGAAAGTCAAGCTGCCGAAAAACTACTGCAAGCGATGATTAATTATGCAACTTCACGCCGTTGCCGCAGGAACATGCTTCTTTCATATTTTGGGGAATCAAATTCAAAGCCTTCTTTGCCCAATTTAAAAGAACAAACCCGTAATTACCAAGAACCGTGTTGCGACATATGTTTAGGTAAAAAGCCAACTATGACAGACTTAACAACGCCCGTTCAAAAATTACTTTCATGCATATTGCGGACAGAAGAAAGGTTTGGAACAAACTACGTGGTCGATGTATTGCTGGGTTCAAAACAACAGCGCATAATAGAAAACGGCCATGACAAAATTTCAACCTGGGGAATAGGACGGGAACTAAACAAAGACTTCTGGTTTGAACTAACCGCCTGCTTGATAGAACACGGTTATTTAAAAAAATCTGATGATTATAATGTAATTTCGCTCACCTACAAAGCGAAAACAGCTTTGACAAAGAGAAGTAGCATTCTTCTTCCGCTTACAATTTCAAACCCACATGAAGAAAAATGCAATAAGCAAATTTATGAAGAAAACAGCAAAGCAAACAAAAAACCTGCAAAAATTCCACCTAAAAGGCACATTGTTGCAACGGACGATTTGCAAGGACAACGTATCCTTACAGAACTGAAATCATTACGCCGTCGCTTGGCAGAAGACGACGACCTACCGCCGTATATTATTTTTTCCGACAAAACCTTGGTTGCACTTGCCTGTGAAAAGCCCAAAACAGAACAAGATCTCTTAAACATACACGGAATAGGAACTGTAAAGGCGGAACGCTACGGAAAATCCGTGCTACGCATAATAAAAAAATTGGTTCAGGAATAACTAAACGGTTGTTCATAACCTAACAAGAACAGGCAACAAGTCAAACCTTTAAATTAAAACGTCCTGTTAAACTCAAACAACTTTCTATTGTACTAGACATTTCTGGTCTTACGCCCACATCTTCTGCAAAGTTTTGCCATTTTGAGACAGCACCTTTTACTTGGAAAATTGTCTCTGCCACATCTTTTTTTCGCAAACTGGCGATTTTGGCACATTGGTTAAAATCTTCTGTTGTAAAGTTGCTGGTTTTTCCGTTTATGGTCATTTGATGGCGACTTGTCCACTTGCCTGCTGGATTGAAGGCAAAACACACATCATAAAAAGGAGCAAGTTTCCATTTACCTTTTTTGTCCATTAAAAAAGAAACATTTTTTACATGGTCGTCGCAATTACAAGCCATCACATTAAAAATCATTCGCTTAAAAAAATCTAATTTTTCTGGATAATACAATTCCAAGCGATTCATCACAGAAAAAACTTGTTCGTAGCTATTACTTGCAGCCTGATTAAAATCAAAATGGCATAGTCCTGCCAAGGTTTGCATGTGAAGTTTTTTGCCTTCCGTTGTACGGTCAAAACGTTTTGTCATAAAGTGCTGATTTTTGCCGTCGTTTAAAAGACAACATTGGCTCATATCAATTCCTGCATTTTTTGCCATAAGATAATAAGCATACTCCACAAGACCAAAATCAAGTTCATCATCATTTTCTTTGTCTTTGTTGCCAGAAACACCACTAAACTTTATTAGCCAATGTTCAAACCCTTTTTCAGTTTGAACTTGACCAGAACGCACTTCTTTTGTTGCAGGATTAAATGCAACAACAGCCTTTGCTCTTGCTCCTCCTGCGGAAGTTCCAATTTTTATGATTTTTGCCAATTCTTGACTTAAATTTTTTTTATCACATTCATCTAAAACAGCCTTTAAGTTTTGGCGATTTTGCAAGACAAGACTTGCCAATTCCACAAGATTTTGAACATTTAGAGCTTCGTTTGAATCTTTTTGATTTTGTAAAAGTGGATAAAACTCCAAAGCGCCCATTCCACGATTTCCTGTGTAACAAAGCCTTTCTACTGCATTAAAACTTTCTGGAAGCCTGCCGTGTTTTGAAAGCCAAGCGTTTATAAGTTGATTTCCAAACTTGTCTGGAAGAGAATCAGCTAAAAACCCTGGCAACCCGAAAAATGATTCATAAGAAAGATTTGGAAAACGAAAAACACCAGTTCCCAAAGGCATTGTGATTGGAGCGACTTGAATGCCAGTTTGCAAAAATGACGGATTGTATTCAAACAAAGCGTATTTTTGTCCCTCAGGCAAAGTTACAGCACCAATTGAAGTTCCCCACATTTTAACTTCGGCAGTTGTATTCATTGTTCCTCCAATAATTTCAGCAAAGACTATTTATCTTCGCCCCAGACAAAATTTTCTGTGTCTTTTGCTGGTGAAGAATTACCATATTCTGGAGTTTTTTTCCGGACTTCTCGGTAGCGTTCTGGTTCTTTTGGACTTTTTGCGTAAAGATACTCCATTGGTGAAAGCTCTGCTACTGGCAGAAGAAGTTCAATTCCAGAAAGTTGATGCAAAGCTCTAAGCATTTTTAACAGATTGGCAAGTTGCACACTTTCGCCTTTTTCAAAACGCTCTACGGTGCTTTTGGCAACTCCGCAATTTTTGGCAAAAGTTTCTTGAGTCATTTTTTGACGGATGCGTTCAGTTTTGAGCCTGTTTCCTAATTCCTGTAAAATTTGTTCTTCTGAATGAAATTCTGCAATCTTCACAAATAAAGGATAGTATAAAATTTTTCACATGTCAAGTTTTTAATTCTTCTATTTTAGAGAATAATACGGTTTTTATGCATTTATTCTTCTGTTTTAAAGAATTAAACTAAGCAAGTAGATAAATCCCAGGGAAATGCCACGCAAATCTCAAGGTTCCGACAGAATCAATTAATGAACAATCATATTGATAAGAGTCTGCATATGTATTAGGATTGGTAAGTACATTTGTCTTTGTCATAATTGAATAATGTTTGAATCTTGGAGAAAAATGAATATCGCTTTTTATTTTGGTGCTGGTGCAGAGGGGAAAGGTAATTACGAAATATGTGTAGGTAATGATTATAAAAAAAACATGTTGTTGATTCTATTTTGGAGGTTTTATGAAAACTGCGATTATTTATAGTTCGGAAACCGGGTTTACAAAAAAATACGCTTTTTGGCTGCAAGAAAAATTGGGCGACAACGCAAAAGTTTTTACGTTGAAAGAAGCAAAAAAACAGAACCTTGACTCTTATGACTCCTATGTCTATGGCGGTTGGATTTGCGCCGCCCAAATAAACGGAGTAAAATGGTTCAAAGAAAAAATGCCTTCTTGGGCTGCAGCAGGCAAAAAGATCGCTTTGTGGGCAACTGGCGGAAGTCCAATGGAAAGCCCAGATATTCCCAAAGCCTTGGACATAATGCTTACAGAAGAAGAAAAGAAAATCGCAAAAGTTTTTTACTGCCCTGGTGGATTCAACTACGAAAACATGAAGCCGATTTACAGGCTGATGATGAAGATGTTCGTAAAATCGCTTTCCCAAAAAAAGGATTTACGGGAAATCGACAAAGAAGCCGTAAAAATGATGAGCAGTTCCTACGACATCGCCGACAAAAAATATCTTGACCCGCTCGTGGAATATTTAAAATGATTTTCTAAAAACATAGGTTTTGTAAACAATATTTTCATCACTAAAAGGTCCGTAGATAGATTCGTCAACAAGGTAAAACCCGTGATGCAAATACCATTGCCAATTGCAGTCGCAATCCGTCCATAGATACATATTCTTAAAACCCTTGTTTTTCAACTGTTTCCAAAGGTAGTCAAAAACAATTGAACCAAAGCCTTTCTTGCAACTTACAAACAACGAAAGTTTTATGTCGTCTTCTTCCATAAGTGCGTGGACTTTTGAATCCATGTGCTTGATGTAGTCATAGCTCATTTTGGCACTAATTTTTTCCTGTTCAGTTAACTTGATAGAATTTTCCAAGAACCATTGATCCACGTTGTTTTTTTCATGCTTAGTTACAGCAAAAATACTTGCAAGAAGATTTTCCGCATCTACCAGTTGCAATGCATATTCATTTTCAAAAATATTGTTTCTTACAATGAATCCCACATCAAATTGCCTAAATTCCTCGCTCCAAGAAGAAAGACTCCACATTGGTTTTACAACCTCTACAATTTGCGGAATGTTATTTGTATCAAAAACTTCAATTTTCTGATTCATATTTTCTACAGATTGTTTTTTATTTTCCAAAACCATTGAACCACGCTCTTTGTTCAAAAGTTTTTTTTGCAGGAGCTTTTACTTCGTTTTCTGCAATTCCAACAGGCAAAAAGCAAACAAGTTCATAATCATCTGGGACACCCAAAACCTGAGCCATTTTATACCCAATTTTATCTTCATCAGTAATATGACCTTCTATCCAGCAACTTTGATAGCCTAAATCCACAATTTCAAGAAGCATATTTTGAATCGCTGCAGAGTAATCCTGAACCGCAAAACATTTGTTTTTGTATGAAGGAATTCGCTGAGTAAGAACACAAATCATTGCAGGTGCAGTTTGTCCAATGGGAGGGTCAATTAAAGCATGCAGTTTCTTTAACAATTCGGGTTCATCAACAGCGATAAGACTTGTAGTTTGAATGTTACAACCAGAAGGTGCTGCCAGTCCTGCTTCAAGAATTTTTATTAAATCTTCTTTTGGTACAGGAATTGATTTATATTTTCCACGATAGCTGTGCCGATTTTTTATTGCTTCAAACGTGTTCATACCTCAAAATCCAAACAAATCCTGCTCGCTGTAAATGGACGTACTTTTTCATCGGCAATTTTAACATGCTCTGGATGTTTTGAATATCCTTTCAATGCGTTAAAAGATTCAAATGTGCTATCCAACATCAAGTCTGCCGTAGAACTTTCCAAACGACCTTCCGTGACAACTTTAATTTCTAAAAGTCCTGGAATTTTTTCTTTTAATCCTTCAAGACCAGATTTTATTTCTGCCTTTACAGAATCCCTTTCTGCTTCAGGCATTTCTTTTAATGTCCACAAAATGATGTGCTTTACCATAATTCACCTTGGAATATCTTACCACAAAAACATTTTTCTTTCCAGAAAATTTTTGTACACATGTGTCCCACGCCACAAAACCACAGGAAGCCGTACATACGAATTGTACGATGTTTCGCTCCCTGTCTTGCAAAAACCACACAACTCGTCGTCAGGAATTGACAAGGAAACCATTTGATGACAGCAATATTGCAAATCATCGCAAAAAACGCTAAATTAAAGCAACACAAGGTTGAAACTAAATATTATAGTTGTACATGCGATATGAAATTCATACGATTTTTACCAGTTGTTTTATGTGTAATTTTGGTTGCCGCTTATTTCATTTGGGGACGAGGCATTTCTGTGGAGACACTCGTCACTGCAGCTCCAAAAAACGCCATTTTTGCCGCCTTGTTCATGCTTGTTCTGTATGCAGGGAAAAGCCTAAGCATTTTCTTTCCGATTCTTATATTATATGCAGCCAGTGGCTTTTTGTTTCCGTTATGAGCGGCTTTGCTTGTAAACCTGCTGGGAATTACAACAGAACTTTCGGTGGCTTATGGAACAGGCAGGGCTTCTGGGGTGCAACTGGCACAAGACTTGTACAAAAAATATCCAAAGGTTCAACAATTCATTGAGCAGTTGCAAGGCAAAGGTCTTTTTATGCCGTTTTTTTTGCGAGTGATTTTTTGCCTTCCTATGGACGTGGTGAGCATGTGCTTTGGTGCAATAAAAATGCCTTTCAAAACCTATATAGCAGGCAGCCTTTTGGGAGCGACACCCAGTATGATTTCCATAACGCTGATTGGAGACAATATCAAGGACCCCGCATCTCCAATATTTTGGACAGGAATAATTCTTACTGTGGTTTTTACCGTAATATCCTTGCTGGTATATTTTTTGTGGCAAAAGCGTAACAAAAAATAAAGCAGGTTTAAATTCATCTTCAATAAATCTATTTGTACATAAATCAATTAAATTTATTCAACTTAAACACCACTAACTTGAAAAATTTGTTATATATAATCCCTCCGCAAGGGCAGTGGCGGCTGCAAAAGAGTACGTTTAAAATCCCATACTCTGTCATAGTACAGGAAACGGGGGAAGATTCTGCGTAGCAGGAAAAGCCGTTCCTAGAAAAATTAGGAGGATTTTCGAAATGAAAAGACTTTTTGCGGTGCTGCTCGTGGCAGCATTGGTGATGGGCGGTGC
>JAZSMM010000030.1:0-4183 GCA_045535895.1 Treponema sp. | reverse complement strand
CAATCTGCGTCACAGTGTCGCCGCTGCCGTTCTCCCAGCCTGCAAAGGTATAGCCCATTTTTGTTAGGTTTTCTGCTGTCGGCAAGGCAACGTTTGTGTACTGGGTAAAACTTGCTTGTGCAGTAAAGCCTGCCGTATATTCTCCACCAACAAGATTATAAGTAATCGTATATAATGTGTTCAGATTATCTATGTTTCTTTGCGCACTGCTTGTGTGTCCGCTAGCAACTCTTACAACTTCTGTATATACGTTCATTTGATCTGTCGTTTGTTCATCCCTAAAAAGTATAACTTTCACAAGATAAGTTCCATCAGCAACACCTTCTTTTGCATACGTCACTGAATTCTTACCGTCAAATGTAGCCATAACAAGCGTTTCTTCTTCATATCCTTCAAGCGGATTTCCGTTAAGGTTGTACAATCCGCCTTTTACGGCTTTTACTCCGCCTTCACTTACAAAACTCAATGTTATGTTCACGTTCCCAAAGCCATCTGCAACTCTGTCCAACATACCAAAATTTAATTGGTTAATTCCCTCTTTTATTTGTACATTAGTCAAAGTTCCCTCTAACACATCCTTTTCGTCTTTTTGTGCTGTAATTTTAAAGTTCCATATACCCGTGTCCAAAAGTACGGTCGTGTCGTTAGTCATCACAGTGTAGGCACTTTCTGTTTTTGTACAAATCCATGTTTTTATTGTTTGTTGTGTTTTGCCTTGTAAACTTCCCTTTAGTTCAAAGGACATTTCCATGTCGTTCTCAAAATCTAAGGTTTGGGGCAACACGGTTCTTGCATTGCTCATAAATTTTATAACAAGACAGGCTTTCCCCATATTTTTTGTATTTTGTTGATTTTCATCAGTAATATTTTTACAAGAACATATCAATACTAAAAAGATTCCAATAATTGCTTTTATATAGTCTTTCATTTTGTTACCTCTAATTCATATTGTGCCGAATACACTCTGTCTTTTGTATCTGTTACAACAAGCATTATAAAATGACTTCCTGCATTTGTAGTTGTGCTGTCCAACGTCCATGTTGCCGTTTCTGTCTGCATTACACCATCTAAATACCATGCATAAGTTTTATATCCCTGTGGAGCAACAAAGGTAATTTCTGTTCCCCCTATTACAGGTTTTTCTATGTTAGGTATGTCATTTTCTTCTGACGCAATTATATTAAAACCTAAATAATTTTCGTTCCACTTTGCAGTCAGCGTAATGTCGCCGGTTGTGCCTGTCGCAATCTGCGTCACAGTGTCGCCGTTGCTGTTCTCCCAGCCTGCAAAGGTATAGCCCGTCCTGCTTGCCTCTTGCAATGTTATTGTTTCGCTTTCCACGTTGTAACTTGTTGGGTTGCCGCTGTGGTTTGTCCCTCCGTCAAGGTTGTATGTTATGCGATAATCTCCCTCTCTTATCCACAAGGCTTTGTAGTCAGCGTCTTCTGTAGGAAACGTCACAGGAAGTTCTTTGTTCCAACCTGTAAACGTATAGCCTTTTTTTGTGGGGTTCTCCATCTCCACATAAGTTCCATATACACCTGTCAATTTGTCGCCGTCAAGTTCCGCCTGGGTTGTGCCGCCGTCCAGGTCAAACGTAAGTGTTATCAATTTCCTGTCATATTCTATTCTTACCACGGTAGAACCATCTTTTGCGATTTTTTCTTGCTCTATTTCCTTTGCGGTGAACCCTTCGTAATTCTTGGTGGTGGCAGCGGTAAATTCCTGTGCATTGCCGGATTTTTTTTCTGCCAAGACCAAAGTGTAGGAACTGCCGGACACATCTTGCTGATAGTGTTCCACCAAATAAGGCGTAAACCTTATAAAATCCCGTACTTCTTGAACAGTATTGCTACAAGAAAGGCTTATTCCAAAAAGCAACAGCCCTGTTGTTGCCACAGAAAAAAATCGTTTGCAAATACTTGGATTTTTCGTTTTGCCGTTGTTCATTTCAATCTCCTTTTTCGCTTATCCGTGTAACCGCCCGTGCGTTCAACTCCACATCTTCCGTTCTTTCAAGACCCAACCTGCCAACATCATACCATTGCCACACATACTCACTGTCTAAAGGATGGCTTGTCGTCGCCCAGTACCTGCCTTCAAGCTCTGGTTGCTTAATCATTTTTAATGTCTCATTTATAACGTCTTTGTTAAGAATAACAGTGTAAAGTTCTTCTATCGTTGGCAAGGTCCAATCTTGTCCCAAACCCTCGCTCCATTCATAAGATTCTTCCAAAGAAAAGCCTTCACCCTGAACCAAAGAAAGCAAAAGCGAAGGGCTGCCGTCCTGTGCAACATCGCATATTATTCCTTGCCTGCCAGACGCCTTGTCTTTGTAAAATTCCCCAATGCTGCGATGAACCAGAATCTGCGTTGCAGAAGAATGTATTGTGTTTCCTTTTGAATCTGTTATTTCCGCGCAGTACCAAAATCTACCTGTGGCATGTGGTACTACAGAAAGGCTCAAGTCCTGTTCTCCTTCCAAAACTTCCCAGCTATTGCCACTGTATTTTTTCCATTTCACAGAAAAAACATCTCCTTCCAACTGTTCAGGACGAATTTCCAGTAATATGGGCTTCTTTACTTTTGGCGAAACAACTATTCTTTTGGGAACATCCTTCCACATTTTGGTTTCTTCAATCTGTGGTGTGGAATAATCATGCTTCTCCGTAAAAGCATCTGCATATCTTCCACCAACTTGGTGATTGTAAAGAATATCTTTTGTGGTATAAGTAACTCCCAACCTGAACCCAATTTGATTCAGCAGTTCCGTCTGTTGAAAAACCATTGTGTACAACGGCGCAACAGAAAAAACAAACCGCCGGTTAGTCCATTCCACAGGCAAGGCAATTTGCAAAACAGAATCCCCCGAAAAGAACGTCTTTTGTTCCATCAAGTTCTTTGCTTTTATGGAACTTAGCCATATTCCATATTCAAAGGAAGGCTTTATCATAAAACCTTTGCCCAAATAAAATCTCCACCAAACAGCGGCCAAAGCTCCGGCGTTCCAATGGTTTTTAATATTATCGTTTTGTGTAAATGCATAACTTCCTTGCAACCTTGCACCAATGCCAAAAGGAATTTCAACCAAAGGCTGCCAATCTATACAAAAACCCCCGCCGATTGAAGCAACGCTAACATCTTTATATCCACCAAGACCATATTCATTGAAAATATAGCCTCCAAACTCAATGGCTTGAACATTTGTAAACAACAAAAATAAACATAAGAACAGAAAAACGCTTTTTAAAACCTTGCCCACAAAAACCTCTTGTGTAGAAAAAATGACTTGTTTAGTTTTTATTATGAAGTCAAAATTCTACCAAGTCAACAAAAATATGGTCATTTTATCAACTTTTTTGCACCGTCACATGGCATAATTGACCTATGTGTCAAGACTTTTGGAAGCGTGTAAAAATTCTGATAAAGCAGAACAACACCAAACAGGAATGGCTTGCAGAAAATTCCGGCATAAAATACCAGACCCTTCGCAGCATGATTTCAAAAAACACATTCCCAAAGGCGGATGACGCTGTACGCATTGCAAAATCTCTTGGCACAACGGTGGAATACCTTGTAGACGGGGACGAATGCACTTCCCGTGACATGAACCGGTTCTATGCCTCAAACGCGCGGTTCTCCGTGTTTTTGGAATACTTTTCAGAACTCAACAGCAACCAAATAGAAGACATGGAAGCCATGGTAATTGCCTTGGTTCAAAAAAACAGTGACAAAAAAGAAATATACACTTGATTCTATTGGCATATTTTGGCTTTACGCATATAATAAAACAAACTCATATCATATCAACTTAGAGGCAAACCATGGTTATTCTCACACTGAACTGCGGTAGTTCTTCCGCAAAATACCAAGTCTACGACTGGGAAAACAAAGACGTTTTGGCTTCTGGCGTGGTGGAACGTGTCACGCAAGAAGGTTCTGCAATCGAACACAAGGCAAAGGGCAAAGAAGAATACACAAAAACAAGTCCATGTCCCACCCACAAAGAAGCCATAGAACTTATCATACAAACAATCACAAGTCCAGAAGTCGGTGTTATCTCTGACATGTCTGTAATCAAGGCCGTAGGCCACAGGGTTCTTCATGGCGGCGACAAATTCACAAAATCCGTGGTCGTAAATCCAGAAGTTTTGGAGCAGTTCCGTTCCGTCCAGGACTTAGG
>JAZSMM010000351.1:0-6653 GCA_045535895.1 Treponema sp. | reverse complement strand
ATTTTGAAGCAGGAAAAATACATGTGTTGCGTGGAGAAAACGGCGCAGGAAAATCTACATTGGCGGCTGTTTTAAGCGGAAGTTCCGTTCCTACTAGCGGACGAATTTTGGTAGACGGAAGACCTGTGGATTTTTCTTGCCCCCATGATTCGGCTGAATTTGGGATTGCAATGGTTCACCAAAGACCTCTTTTGGCAAAAGAACTTACCGTATGGGAAAACATAATATTGGGGGCGGAACCTGTTGTACGTCCGGCGATTTTGGGTGTTATAAACAAAGATGCGGCAATAAAAAAAATTGAGCTGCTTCAAGAAGAATTTCCCTTGGAAACAGTTCTTGACCCGTACAACAAGGCATCCGTACTTAGTGCCGACAATGTTTTTTATACAGCTTTTTTGGCGGTACTATACCGCAATCCGAAATTCATTATATTGGACGAACCCTGTGCTCCGTTGACTGATTTACAGCGCAAAGAACTTTATTCCCATTTAAAAAAATTGGCAAGACAGGGGCTTGGAATAATTGTTATCACCCATAATATTCTGGAGGCAATGGAATATTCCGACAAAGTGTCCGTTTTGCGGAAAGGAAGGGTTTTCTTTGACGGAACTGTTCAAGAAAATTCTTTTGAGGAAATATCAGAAAATTTTAGTAAATACACCGACAAAGGAAAGGTTCAAGAACGAGTTGTCTTTGGAAATAATCCTTTGTTGTCGGTTTTGCATCTTGGGGCAAGACCTGTCGCAGGTACGGCATTGTTTGATTTGTCTTTTTCCGTATGTTCCGGGGAAATTGTATTGATTTTAGGTCAACGAGAAGCCGGAATGGAAACATTGGAAAACATACTTACAGGAATGAATTCCGACAAAAACCAAGGGGAAGTTGTACTGGGCAACTTCCCGCCGTTTTGCTTAGAAAGAAAAGCTCTTTCTGTAAAGAAAATGCGGGAATTTGGGGTGGGGATTGTTCCTTTTGACAGGACTTTCTACGGTTCCAATCCTGCTCTAAAGGTGGTGCAGGTTGCGGCAGTTTATGAAAAACCAAGCAGACAAAAGGCAGTGGCGCAAGAGATAGTTTCTAATGCAGATATACAAATTTCTTTGCAAGAATCTGCGGGCAATCTTTCCGGCGGAATGTTGCAGCGGCTTATTCTGGCAAGGGAATTGCACTACAAGCCCAAACTTTTGATTCTTTCTGAACCATTGCAAGGACTGGATGCAGAGTCTGCCATGAAATTGGCGGCAAAGTTGGATTGTGTCGCAAAAGAGGGAACAGGGATTCTTGTTCTTGCCACAGAAGCAAACACGCTTGAAACAAAGGCCACAAGGATTTATGAGCTTGTCGCAGGACGCATGCAAGAAAGGAATGCAAGATGATAAAAGAATATTTTTACAAAGACATTTTGCCAAGTTTAATTTCGTGTGGAGTGGGGCTGGCTTTTTCTTTGGTTGTTCTTGTGGTTTTGTCCGGAAATCCTGTAAATACTGTTGCGGATTTTTTTACCGGAGTTTTTGCATCTCCTTTTTATTTTGGCTCATTGCTGAATACTTCGTCTTTGTTTATATGGGCGGCCGTTGGAGCCTGTCTTGCAATGCGGTCTGGAAGTCTAAATCTTGGCGGGGAAGGGCAGGTTTATCTTTCTGGATTTGTCGCTGCTGTTGTATTTGCGAACACTTCCTTTCCTTTTGTTCTCAGGGTTATACTTGCCTGTGCGGCATCTTGCTTTGCAGGTTTTTTTTGCACCGCTGTTCCAGCTTTGCTAAAACGATACCGGGGAAGCAGCGAGTTGTTGACTTCTTTTTTGGTTTCAGCTTTTACAATCCCTTTGGTGGATGCTGCGATTGCCGGACCGTTTAGAGATTCAAGTAGAAATTTGCTTGCCACGCCTTACATTCCTGAACAAATGCGTCTAAAGTCCATTCTGCCGCCTTCTGCATTGAACATGTCATTTTTTTTGGCTTTGTTTTTTTGTCTTGCTGTTGGATTTTTTTTGTTCCGCACAAAAAAAGGCAGGGATTTTTCCCTCTGTGGAAAGGCTCCTAAATTCGCGCGTTATGCAGGAGTTCCTGTCGAATCCAATTCCTTTGCAGGTTTGGTTCTTTCTGGAATATGCCATGGTCTTACGGGTTTTTTTGCGGTTTGGGGGACATATTACACATGCCACAGCGGGTTTTATGTAGGTATGGGTTGGAACGCTCTTTCTTGTGCGTTGATTGCACGTTCAAATCCTTTCGCCGTAATTCCGGCTTCTTTTTTGCTGGCTTGGATTTTTACTGCTGTGGACAGGGCTTCCATGGTGAGCAATTTTTCTTTTGACATGGAAAGTTTGGTTCAAGGAATAATTTTGTTTTGTGTTTCTGCCCAGTTTGTGTTCAAGTATGCAAAAAATTGTGACAGAAGGAGAAAAAATGGACTTTCTGTTTGATTTGTTTTTGGCGGCAGTTCCTTTGCTTTCTGTTTCTGTCGGGGTTTTGACAAGTGAATTTGCAGGCGTTATGGCTGTTTATGCGGATGGCATGATAAATTTTGGTGGTTTTTTATATTATGCCGTTGTCCATTTAACAGGTTCTGTTCTTGTCGGCGTTTTTTCTAGTCTTATGATTTGTGTTCTTTTGGCTTTGGCGGTTGCTGCGTTTACAAAGAAATTCAAGGCTAATCCTTTCCTTACGGGACTTGCCCTTAACTTGGGTGTTTCTGGAACGATTTCTTTGCTTTCCGTCCGTTTTTTCGGTACTAGGGGAGTGCTTTTTTCGCCGGGTTTTATGTTATCTTCTTTGCACCATTATGGACTTGTTTCGGTTGCCTGTTTTTTTATTGTTGCGATTATATCCATCTTGGCTTTTACCAAAGTAGGACTTTATTTGAGGATAACGGGTTCTTCTCCTGAAACTCTTGTAGCTCGTGGAATAAACCCTGAAAGTTACAAAATTGCAAGCTGGGGGATAGCCGCTTTTTTTTCCGCTGTTGCAGGATGCATAATGGTAAGCGACTTGTCTTCTTTTGTTCCTAACATAAGTTCCGGGTGCGGTTGGACGGCTTTGGCTGTTGTCTTCTTGGGAAAAAGAAAAATAAAAGGTGTTGTTTTTGCCGTATTTGTATTTGTTTTGTCCGAGTACATCGCAAACAATATGCAGAACATACCTGTATTTAAATCTTTTCCTTCTGCGCTGCTTTTGGCTTTCCCTTATTTTGCGGCTCTTCTGTTTATAGCTTTGGATTTTTCACGAAAAAGAATGAAATTCAAGAAAAAGGTCTGACCAATTCTAAAATTAATTAGAAAAAGTCATCTATATCAATTTCTGTCATTTCGTTGCCGTCTTCTTCGTCTTCTGCAATCGGCATTATGGTGCTAACGGTGGGAGTTGACATCATGTCGTCGGAAGACAAAATATCGCCTTCTCCTCCTAAAGAAATGTCTAGTGTGGTAAACTCTGCTAGAGCCGAATCCAACTTTCCCATTTTTGTGCAGGTTTCTGTGCTCTTTGTGTTTATGTCTATCATTTTTGAAACAATGTCGGCAGTTTGACCTCTTATCTTCTTTATGTCTGTTTGAACCTGATTGAACAAAGAGTTCATGGAATCCATTTCAGAAGAAACCAAATGTTGGTGCATTGAAAGTTTATCATAGGAATCCGAGATTTTGTTTGCGGCAGAAGAAAGTTCGGAATTGTTGTCCGTCACATTGTGCATGTCGTCGTCTATCTCTTGTATTCCTTCTGTTATTTCAGACAGGGAAACAATCATGTCTTTTGTTTGTTCTCTTACCGCTTGGAAAGCGTCTGCTGCGGATTTGCTTGCGGAATTTGCATCTCTTACCGTGCTGATGATGGTGTACAAAGAAGAAGTGATTCTGGTTGCATTGTCCGCTGTGGATTCTGCCAGCTGCCTTATCTCTTCTGCGACAACACTGAACCCTTTCCCTGCCTCTCCGGCATGGGCGCTTTCTACGGCGGCATTCATGGAAAGGATATTGGTTTGTTCTGCAATGTCGTTTATTATGTCTACGATGTCCGCCACTTCATCCAATTGACTGTTTATATTCTGAAGAAGACTGTACGTGGAATAGATTTTTTCATCCCCGGATTCCACAAGTTGATGAATTTTCTGTGCTGTGGCTGTTTTTTCTGATGCGACTTCCGCTATTTGTTCCAAATCCTTTGCGATATTGGAAATAGTGTTTTGACTTGTAATTATGGCTGCGTTTTGGACGGAGTTGTCTTGAATCAAAGTTCCTGAAAGGTCAATCATCTGGTTTGTCGCTTCCATGGAATGCTTTACAGCCGACGACAGTTTTTCCACAAGTTTGCCCAATGCGTCTGTATTTGCCTTTATCTGATGGGTTGCCGTCGCTGTGCTTATGGCAGAGTCATTTATGGACTGCCCCGAAAGTTCTGCATCTGATGCTGTTCTTTTCACCGCCAACAAAAAGTCGTTCAATGTAATTACGGTGCTATTCAAATCCTTTGACAACTCATAGATTTCATCGCTTCCATTTGGTTCTGGCCGCATGGAAAAATCTTTTTGCGCCAGTTTGCTTGTCAATGTTTGTAGGAGTTTTATTCTGCGGACGGTTCTGCTGGTAATCATGGTTGCAACAAACAATGCCATTGCAGAAACGACAATCGTTATTATGATTGCCCAAACAAAGAAAACTTTGTAGGCATTTTCAACCATATTGTTTATATCGTTAGAAATTTCTATGATTTTGGTTTCAAAGGAATCGCATATGGATTGTATTGTTTGTACAGTCTTCTTTACCTTTGTTATGTTGAATTCGATGTCTTTTAGAACCGCAGAGTCGGGGTTCATGGCTAATGTCGGCAGAAAACCGCTTTCAGAAAGAGAACGCTTTAGCGAATTTGATATTTGTTTTTGGGATATGTCTTTGTATATTCCGTCTATCACAAGAAATTTTTCTTCTAGCAGTTCCCATAATGCAAATAGAGTGTCGATTTCTTCGTTTATTTCTGGGGTGAAAAATTTTCGGACAGAAGCTGATTCTATTTCTTTCATTTTTTCATTGGCGGCGTTTGTGAGTTCTTTCCAATTGTCATAGAGCAAGGTGATTTCTGCTTTTCTGGCGGCTATGCAGTCGGAATAGTTCATTGTCTTTTGGAAGATGTTTTCTTCTTCAAGTAGATATTGCTCGTAGCGGTTTATTTGTATCATCACAGATATGCAGGCAAGCATGATGCCTATTATCAATATGGAAACAAGGGAAAGCAATGAAATTGTAAGTGAGAATTTCGTGTTTAAACGCATGTTTTGTTCACCTCTTGCTCTGATAATTCTTACTAACTAAAGAAATCTCCTCTTTATATATTATCGGGTGTTTTGCTAAAAAAGTATATACACAGAAAAGGCCCAAGGCGTTCTGCCCGCCTTAGGCTGTGTAAACGGATGCTAGCAATAAACTTTTAGGATGGATTCCAAGCGTTCACGCCCTATTATTTTCATAAACGAAGCAAGGCGAGGACCTGCATCTTTGCCTATGAGGGCTTGATATACGGCTGTGAAAAGTTGTTTTGGTTCCATTTCACAGTTTTGTGCCACGGCATAAATTTCTTGTGAAAGTTGTTTTTCTTCAAGAGAATCCATTGCAGGTAGCACGTCCGTGAAAATCTTGCGGACGGCGGCAAGAGAATTTTCGTCAAGGTTTGCTTTTGACCCGTCCTTGCGCAATGAAAAGCGGAATTCTTCCGGAGCGCATTCGGTAATCCAATTCCAGGCACATTCACACCTGTTGCGCAGCTTGTCCAGTTGTTCTGGTTTTACCTCTGGTAAAGATGCAATGACAGCTTCTATGTCGCCGGAGTTGATTTGGAGTAGGTTGCAAAGGTGGCGCAAAGGCATTTGGTATGGCATGGTTTTTGGCATGCCGTCTGTCTGGGAAAGTTCGTATATTCGGCGTTCCTTGGCATACACATCGTCGTTTTTTGCTTTGTCCACACCCCATGCAATACGCTCTGTCTTGTCGTAGTCTTCGTATGTCTTTAAAACGTCAAGGTCAAAACTTATGGAGAATTCTGTGTTTGGACGTGTTCCCGCAAACATATAGCGGACGATTTCCGGCGGGTAATAACGCAAGACATCCGGCAGGGCTATTACTTCTCCGCTGGAAGACGACATTTTACCCGGTTTGCCTTTTGTACCGATAAAATCGTACCTGAATGTCACCGGAGCGGGCCATCCGTAAATTTCATCTGCAACCAGTCGTGCGGTGTCAAAAGAACCTCCTTGGCTGTGATGGTCTTTGCCGGCTGGTTCAAAAACTGTTTTTTCGTGCTTCCAACGCATTGGCCAGTCTACACGCCAACCCAATTTTACCCCAGAGGCTTTGCGCAAGTCTGCTGTTTCACTGTGGCCGCATTCCGTGCAGTGGTAGGTTATTTTGTATTTTTTGTTGTAATCGTCTATAACTGTTGTGTCACGGTTGCATTTTTCGCAAAACACAGAGACAGGCCAGTATTCTTCTTCTGGTGGAATTTTATGGGAATCGTCACGGTATCTGTTCAGGCAGTCCTTTATTTTCTCGCGGTTTTGTAATGCGGTCTTTATGCCTTCATCATACATGTGGGAACGATACCGTTCTGCCTGGTAAAGAAATTCTGGATGAATTCCAACAAGCGGGAGCGTTGACTCGACGTCCGTTT
>JAZSMM010000278.1:0-9151 GCA_045535895.1 Treponema sp. | reverse complement strand
TTCTTTTTCAAGTTTTTTAGCAAGATTTTTTATAAGATATATACCGTAATCTGCTCTATCCTTACCCTGTTGTTCTTCTTCTAAAATTCTCTTACCTAGATTCCAATACATTTGCACTCTACAAAAATCTACGCTTCTAACAGCATTACTTCGAGATTGTTCAATAATTTTTCGTGCATCTTCAATTAAATTATTTATTTGTTTGTTTATTTTATCTTCTTCCATAAAGCCCCCAATCTTCACTTTTTTCCATTCGCTCATCTATTTGTCCTATGCTATATTCCAATTATTTTGTACTAAAGTTTTAAAAGGCTGGATTCCGGCTGAATACACAGCATCAAAACAATCTATTTCTTTTACAATATTGTAAGATTCCACATTCAACCATTTTATACATTCTAGTAATTGCAAATGTTGATCTTTTAAATCTTTCCAGTGAATCAATCTTTCATAATGGCTTACACGATTTCTAAGTAATCTCATTTTTTCAAATATTTTCTGCAAAGATTTTATGTTTTTATTTTGTATAGGAACATTTTTAAAACATTTTTTGATAATTACAGATTGAAAAGCATATTGGCTATAGCGTGTTGTCAAAAAACTTGTCCAAAATCCCAAAGTTAATTCAGGAATAATTCTGTCATGAGTAACTGATTTTCCATGTTTTTTAATTTTTCGTTTGGCTTCTTCAATTTTATTTTTTGATTCGTTATCTATTGTTAAGACATCGTACCAATTCTGAGTTTTTGCATAACCAGAAAGAGTTTTGTCGATAGAATTTCTTGATGCTATTTCAAATATATGTAAGGCAGGATATAAAGATTTACAGATTTCAATATTAAACAGATATCTAGCAAGACAAGTAACATCATCAACTCCGTCTTTTTTGTACACACTTAAACGACTTTGAGTAAAAATATCCTCTATGTTTTGGTAAAAAAATGTATTCATTATTTCTCCATACTGGTCATTATAATTTACTTGATAAAAAATAAAAACCACGTTATATTAAATGTGTGAGCCGCAGATTTCGTTCTCCTGTTTATCAGTGTTACGGACTGCGGACTTCTTTTTTTAACACACACATCAATTTTTCCTATATCTCCAACTTACATTCTATCCAATTTGCCCATTTTTCTTCCTTGGTCAACTATTCTGTTTCATTTAAAAATTCTATTAGTGTACAAGGAATAGTGCCTTGGCGTATTTTGGGAGCACATATTTCTTTGTAGAGCGATTTTAGTGCTTTTCTTTTTTCTTTATCAGCTCCTGTTTTATAGGCAATAGCAAGAAGTTCTTCAAATCCAATAATAGTAATATTATTCAACTCTTCTATTTCATTGCAAACGTCGCAAGCATCAGAGTCTCTTGATGAAAAATATGGAATTCCATAGTAACAGGCATAGGCAAGGGAATGTATTTCTCCTTGATTTTTTGTCTTTGAAAAGGGTGCATACATCAATTCATGGTTACGAATTTCATCATAAATACGCATAAATTCAGGATCTAAATTAAACAAATCCTTATCACTTACTATTTCTACATTTTTACCTATATACTCATCAATCACTTTTTTTGTGTCAGAATCAAGTTCTTTGTATACAACTTCATGTAAAAGAATTTTCTCAAAATAAGAAAGAATATCGTCTATCCAAATTTCTCTCATCCTTTCAAGAGAATAGTTCGAATCTGTGTGACGTTTGTCTATTCCAACCATAAAAATACATGTATCTATGATGATTGGAGAATCTTTCTTTATTTCGAAATACTTATTCATAATTGATTAGCCCTTGTTTTATCTTAGATTCTGATAACCCAAATTTTTCAATAATATTATTGAGTGCAGAATCATCTAATCTACCTTTGTTATATAAAAGAGGAACTAAATCATAAAGATCTTCTTTGATGTATATATTTTTATTTGAATATAATTCATTAACACGTCTATCTTCTGCTGCAATTTCCAAAAGAATTTTCTTTACATCTTCATAATGTTCTAGAAGAAAATCTGTATCTGAAATTCCTTCTTCCTTAAGTCGATACAACACTGCTTTCAAAGGAATACTATATTTAACTACCAAAGAAAAACAAAAAACTATCTGTTTTGTAAGACTTGTATCTGAAAAACTTGAATCTGCATATAACAGAAAAGAATCCAATTCATCCATTAACGCTGCTTCTGGCAAAAGGAATTCTGCTGCAAATCTATTTGCTTTTATTTCTTCTTTTTCATTTTTACTAAAAGAACAAACAATTGAATCCTGTGAATTTTCTATAAAATTATATGAGTAGTGATATAATTCATGGGCTGCCGCAAAAACTTGATTTATAAGGGGATTTTCACTGTTTATAATTATATATTTTTTTGTTGATTTTGCTGAATATTTTATAATCATCGCATCTAAATCGGAGTTTTTAAAATTCTGTAATTGAAAAACTACATCTCCTTTTTGCTCAATAAATGAAAAAATATTTGTCCCGATTGGAGTATTTAATCCATATAGCCCTCTAGCATCTTTTGCTTGTTTTTTTATATGTTTTATTTCTTCTTTTGAGAGAATATTTGCATCAAAACTATAATTTGTTTTTGATAAATTATTAATTAATGAATCTACATTATTTTGGACTTCATTGTTCATTTGCTTACCCTATTGTAAAGTGCAAAAAGATATTCTCTCATACCAATTTTTTCAAGAACATCTAACAGATTTTTTTCATCTGTTTCTGAAATTTTTCCCATTAAAAAAGCCATAGGTTTACTATCATTTGTATCCCAATATTCTTCAGAGCGATGATTTGTAATCTGACAATAATTTGCAAAAACATCTTTTGAAGGAGCTCTTTTCCCTTGTTCAAATAGAGAAATTAAAGTGTGGTTATCCAATTCCAGTTTACTCGCAAATTCTTTCTGTGTCAGATTCTGAGATTTTCGATATTCTTTAACATCAACTGAAAATTTCTGTAAATTAAAAGTCATATAGTTTCCTTCCTACATATATAATAACATAAAACATAAAAAAAATGTTACAAAACGTAACATTTTTTTTATGTTTTTTCAATCTATACCTTTGTTTTATATATGCTTATTAAATACATTCTTCTCCCTCATTTTCTCTTACGCAACTCTGTAAATCTCGTTTTCTAATTCTCGCAATGCCGCAAGATAGTCGTTTTTGCTTCCAAAAACTTTTACAATTTCTGTTGGAGTTCCCATATATTTTAGAGGTTCAACGGTAAGAATTTTCATATCTTCAATGTTTTCTATGCCGTTTTCTGCATATTTATCTAAAAGAGCATTTAAGATTTTTCGGGCTTGTTCTCCGTATTTTGTCCAATAATTTCGTTTACGAACTTTTTCGGCTCGTTCTTTTCTTGTAAGGGCTGGAGCATCCCAAGCAATATGACAAATTAAATCAAAAATATCTAAATCTGATTTTATTTCTTCTTTTAAATCTTCAAAATTTATTCCTTGTTGTTCCAATTCATCAATAATTGCTTGTTTTTTTTCTGAATCGTTCCAAACTTGCAAAAAATTATCCAAAGACCGATACGAAGTTAGAATTCCAGATTTTGTATATTCTTTTAAACTACAAGTTATTAATTTTCCATTTGCATCAAGAAATTGTCGGCGTTCACTTAAAACACTAACATCTACTCCTGCAATATAGATTTTTTCTTTTTTTCCGTATTCTTCGCCTTTTTCGCCAAGAGAAGATGTTCCAAATTTATCATCTATTTGAGGATATATTGTTTCTTGAAATTCTACAGGTTTTCCTGTTACAGGGTCAATTTGTTCTTCGCCTTCCCCATTATCAATAATATCTTCAGAAATTTGTTCATCTTGATTTGATACTTTGATTTTTACTGGACTTCCGTCAAAATCTGTATCTGCAAATTTATCTGTAACATTTCTAAAATCAATTATTGTAAAATATTGCTTTCCATAATCTTCGTTGATTCTTGTTCCTCGCCCAATAATTTGTTTAAATTCTGTCATAGAACCAATATTTTCATCAAGACAAATTACTTTACAAGTTTGAGCGTCTGTTCCTGTACTCATTAATTTTGAAGTTGTTGCCATTACAAGAAGAATTCTATTTTGTCCACGAGCAACAGCTTCTACTGTTCTATTGATTGCAATTCGTTGATAATATCGAGGAGAACGTCCACCTGCATCAATATGATAATTTGAAAGAACTGTTTTTTCTGCGTCTGGATTTTCAATTCCGTTATATTTTTTGTAGTTATTCCATAAAGATTCTATATTTGGAAAACTTTCTAAATCTCGATTTTCTGTAACAATTATTTTTCCGTTTTCGTCAGTTGTTCCACAATTTTTGCGATATTGAATTAAAAATCCATCTCCGTTAGAACTGATTGCAACTGGAATATCAAGAGTTTCTGCATAATCTAAAGCTTGTTGCATTCCATCTCCAACAGAATGTTTATTATCTTTAGCTTCTACAACTGCTACAGGAATATTTGGCTTGTAGTAAATAATGATGTCAGCACGTTTCTTTTCGCCACGCTTAGTTTTTTTACCTTTTACAAAAATTCGTCCATTTGTAAAAGAAACTTCTTCTCTAAGTTGAGTTTGCTTATTCCACCCAGATTCTTCAATCGCCGGAATAATGAATTTTGTTACAATATCTCTTTCTGAAAGTTGTTTTTTTGTAGCCATAAAAACATTATGCCACAGGTCCTAGTAAAAAAATAAGAACTGTATTTTTATCACTTCTTTTATAATTAAAAATATAATTAAAAAAAAGCCGCTCCTAAAACAAGGAACGGCTTTGAAACAATGAAAAAAACTAGAAATTAAGGATCCTGCAAATTTTTCCTTGGAGCAACATGAAAATAAGGTCCAACAACCAGATTATGTTCCATCCTAAAAGAAGGCGCAAAATAGTAGCAATAAACTTCTTTTCTTGGAAACGTGTGACAACACCAAACAACCAAGATGTCACAGGAATGATAGCAAAAATAATGCTAATCAATCTGCCCATGCCAAAGTAATCTTTTCCTTTCTTTGCCATAAAAAAAAATCCTCCAAAACGGTAAACTATACCTATTATATTAAATTAGGGTGATTAATTTTGTCAATCAAAAAATTTTTTTCTTGACAGCCTCAAATTTCAAATTTATCATATATATAATATTTTTATAAAAAGATTGCCTATTTTATAGGAATCTATAGTTAGGAGTTTTTATGGATTTTTCTACGCAGCAGTTAAGAAATGTTTCCGTTGCCGGACATGGACAAACAGGCAAGACGACACTGTTTGAACATCTTCTTTTTGTAGGCAAAGTAATAACAAGAGCCGAGAGTGTTGCATCTGGAAAGACCATAAGTGACAATTCACCAGAAGAAATTCAGCGAAAGATTTCCGTTTATTCCTCTTTGGCACATCTTGAATGGAAGAACACTCTTGTGAATATTTGGGACACTCCCGGCTCTTCAGATTTCACCGGTGAGGTTATTTCCGCTTTTCGTTCCAGTGAATTAGCTTTGATGCTGGTGGATTCTCGTTCCGGGGCACAGATTGAAACAATAAAATTGTGGCGAGACCTTGACCGCCGCAATAAGAGCCGCATTGTTTTTTTGAACCATTGTGAAGACGACCGCGCAAACCCCGAAGATGCAACCCAAGACATCCACAAAAAATTCAACGTAGAAGTATGCCCCGTCACAATTGCAATGGGAAGCGGTGCCTCTTTCAAAGGTATAATCGATGTGCTGCACGGAAAAGCCTACATGGTTCCTGCCGACGGACAAGTTGAAGTTGCTTGCGAAATACCGGCAGAATACAAAGACGCATATGAAGATGCCCTTGGCGTACTTGCAGGAGCCGCCGCAGAAGGCGATGACGACCTGCTTGTAAAATTCATTGACGAAGGTGAATTAACTCAAGAAGAGATTATCACCGGACTTAAAATTGCCGTTGCAAACAACAGGATAGTTCCTTCTTTTGCGGGCTGCCCAGAAAAAAATTCGGGCCTTGTTTCTTTGTTGGATTTCATTGCAGAAATTGTTCCAGACCCATCACAAATGATAGAAACAGCAGAAACAGACTTGGGGGATGTTTCTACTGTAAAGATTTCTCCAGAAGGAACGACCAGTGCATTGTGCGTGAAAACCGCAAACGACCAGTTTTCAGGCCGCCTGTCGTATCTTAAAGTTGTCACAGGCACTCTAAACGCCGACTCAGAACTTTTTAACATTGCGGAAAATAAAAAAGAAAAAATAGGCAAATTGTACCGTTGTACAGGCAAAAAACTGGAAGAAGTTAAATCAGCGGCCGCAGGTGACATTGTAATAGCAACAAAACTTGTAGCAACAAAAACCAGCGACACTTTGGCGGCAGTTCAAGACAGCCTTCCTTTCGTTCGCCTGCGACATCCCGAACCTGTGTACTCAATCGCCGTGTCCGCACAAGACAAGCACAACGACGACAAACTTGGCACCCAGTTAATCCGCGCGACAGAAGAGGACAGGACTTTCTCTTTCCATTACAATGCAGAAACAAAACAAAATGTTGTTTCTGGTATGGGCGAATTGCACATAAGCATTATCCTGGACAAAATCAGCACCCAGTCCAAAATCGCCATCGACACCACAGTACCCCGCATTGCCTATAGAGAAACAATACAACGCAAGGCACAGGCGGAATATACGCACAAAAAGCAATCCGGCGGACATGGACAGTACGCACGTGTGGTTCTTTCAATCTCTCCTTTGGAGCGTGGTGAAGAATATGCTTTTACAAACGCAGTAGTAGGTGGAGCAATCTCAAAAGGATATATTCCCGGCGTAGAAAAAGGCGTAAAAGAAGCCATGGAGCACGGTGTTCTTGCAGGCTACCCTGTTGTGGACGCTTCTATCACCGTATTGGACGGAAAAGAGCATCCGGTGGATTCTTCTGAAATGGCGTTCAAGATTGCCGCCCGCAACGCTTTCCGTGACGCAATGCGCAACGCAGGTCCTGTATTGTTAGAGCCGGTTATGAACATAACTGTTTGGGTGGAATCCAAGTACTTGGGAGACATTATGTCAGACTTGTCTGGCAAGCGTGGTCGTGTTTTGGGCCAGAACAGTTTGCCCGGCGACATAGAAGAAATCCGCGCCCTTGTTCCGCAGTCGGAATTGCTAAAATACGCCATTGACTTGCGTTCTTTGACAAGCGGTACAGGCAGCTTTGAAACATCGTTCAGCCACTACGACCCAATTTCAGGAAAACTTGCAGACGAAGTAATAAAAGCCGCAAAAGAATTTATCCAGGTTGCGGCAGAAGATTAACCTTTGGGTTAGTTACTGGACGAAAGTCGCCCTGCAAAAGGTTGAGGACAAATGGTTTTCGGATTGTTCTGCAACTGGATTCAATAAATGGTACCAAGGAACGGTAGCTTGCCGTTCCTTGGGTTTTGTTTTTATCAAGGAGAAAATTATGAAACGATGGAACATGGTTGTAATTGCTATGGCAGTTATGGTTTTATTTGCATCTTGTTTGTCCACAAAGACAAGCACAACTTCAAATCCAAGCAACGACTATCAAGTCAGAGGGTCTCAGGAAGATCCAAACAAACTGGTTGAAAAACAGTTACTTTCTGTCACCGTTCCAGTAGAAAACCCGGAATATATGGAACTGTCCAAATGGAGCAAGGTGCGTGCAACCTCTGAGATTCTTGATTTGATTGCCGCCCATAAGTATTTTTCCAACTCTGAAAAGGTAGAATTCATGTCGTATCTTTTTGACCAGCTGCCGATAAACGGCAAGGATGGCGTTGCCCGAGAAGTTCATGTTGGAAAGTTTTTTAAAGACGGAACAAATCTTGTAATCAGGTTGGGAACTTTTACTGCAGGACCGGATGCGACAATTGCCAGTGACAAGGTAATCATGCTGGTGACCAACATGATAAAGATGAATGACGGATCTATCAACAAGGAAACAGGGGCGTTTATTCACCTTGACTTGAACGCAGGCATGATTTTGATATTAAAAAATTCTTTGTTGACAGATTCTAAGAATATATCAAGCGAAGAAACAAATGCAAATGATTGGACAGAAATGGATTCTTTTGGAAAACTAATGGTTGCCCAAAGTTTTTTGAAGGACGACAACCCTGAAAACGATTTGACGGCTGCAAATATTGCAGATGGAATCATCAAAGAAAACACAGAGCTTCCTGCTGTTATCATCATGGCGATGATTTTTAAGTACGATTATTTGCTTTCACAAGAAGACATAGCCCAAGCTGAAGTGTTATGGCAGGAAATTTTAGCTTATTCTGAAAATGTACCTGGTGATATGACGCCAGAAAATTTAGAGGCTCTAAACGGAGAATCTCTTTACATGATGAAGTCTTTGTTGGGGTATTTTGAGAAATAGGACAGTTGTCTTACATTCTGTTTTATTGAAGCAATAATTAAGTATGGATGAAAAAGGCTGTCTTTTATAAAGTTGCAAAAACTTCTAAGACAGCCCTTTTTTGTCGGGTTTACAGGTTTTAATAATTTTACAAGGCGGTTATTTTCATAAGTGAAAGCCCTGCCGCTTTTATTTTTTCACCTGCACGGCAGTAAAATGTGTCCTCTGCTTTGCAGTTGATTTTTTTGCCTTGCGTTTCAATGTCTCCGTTGCCTTCTATAACGAAAAGCACAAAGTCTTTTGTGTCGGTGATTTCAACAGGAACTGCTGCAATGTCCATCCGCTCCAAAGTAAAATATTCGCAAGAAAACGGTCCTTTGAAGTTTTTTATCGGGTCTGACTTGAGGTGTTTTGTTACCGCAAGACCTTTTTCCACGTGAACTTCACGTCCTCTGCCCCAGTCGTAAAGGCGGTAGGTAATGTCGCTGGATTCTTGCACTTCAAGCAACCGTAGTCCGCCGTTTATTGCATGCACCGTACCTGCCGGAATAAAAATAAAGTCCCCTTTTTCCACAGGAACGGAACGCATATAAGGTTCTAGGCGGTTTTCAAGGATTGCGGCTCTAAGTTCTTCGGCAGAGTAATCGCCTGTCATGCCACAGATGAGGGTTGTGTTGGGTTTTGCGTCCAGAACATACCAACATTCTGTTTTGCCACGGGAGTTTTCATGTTTTCCAGCATATTCGTCGTCCGGATGCACTTGAACAAGTCGGAGGCCAAGCGGT
>JAZSMM010000072.1:0-15041 GCA_045535895.1 Treponema sp. | reverse complement strand
GTTCAAAGGGGACGCAATACGTTCCACCCAGCAGGACAAGCACAGCATTCCTTCTGTTATGCGAAAAATTTTTGCCCAGCATCTCATTGTTCGTAATGCCGAATTTGCCGCGAATGGAAAGCCTCTTTTCAAATCGATTATAAATCCAACCTTTGCAGAAGACTCCTTGTCCTTTTCTTCATGGATTGCGTCCTTGCTTGCGCCTTTGGGTTCTTGGAAAAAAACTTTTGACAAAGCTGTGACTTTGGGGCGTGTTGCGCCCGACGATGCCGACATGGATTTTGTCGTTCTGCATGACGAGTACAAGAAATTCCTTGATTCCCACCAACTTTTTGACCCCGCCTGGGAAGAACCACCGTTCAAGGACAATGGTTTGGAATATGTGGTTTTTTACCCTGAAATATTAAGCGATTTTTCTGAATACGAAAGACTTTTGCGCAGCAGCAGCCATGTAAAAATAATTTCCGTAGACGGTACGGATTCCTTGGCGTGCGACCACGAAAAAAACGAAAAAAACGACTGCATTCTTTACACCAACAGCCGGACGGAGTTGCGGCAGACGGCGTTGTTTATACGTCAACTTGTGGCGGAAAAAAAATGCAGCTACGACGAAATAATTGTAAGTGTCCCCGACATGGAAAACTGGGCCGTCTATGTGATGCGGGAACTTGAGCTTTATTGCATTCCTGCGGTTCTGCGTTCCGGGAAAGGGCTTTCTTCTTACGGGGCGGGCGGTTTTTTTTCTTTGGTTCAGCAGTGTGTGAACACAAATTTTTCGTTCGATTCAATCAAAGAGCTTTTGTCAAACCGCTATCTGCCTTGGAAAGACGAAACGGCTTCAAAACTTTTGATTCAGTTTGGCATAGAAAACAGTTGCGTTTGTTCCTATAATTCCAAGGAAGGCATTGTGGACGTTTGGCAAGAAGCCTTTTCAGCCAGACCCGGCAGCTACAGGGAAATGCAGCTTTATTCTGCCTTGAAAAGGCATTGTACGGCTTTGTGCCGTGCCAATTCCTTTGAAAAAATACAATCCGCATATTTCCAGTTCAAGCAAGTTTTTTTTGACGAGTCCGAATTCCTTGAGGAGTCCAACCTTGTTCTTGGCAGGTGTCTTGTGGAACTTGCAAATTTGATAGACATGGAAAATTCTTTTTCGGACGTGCCTGTCCAAAACCATTTTTCTTTTTTTGTTTCCGTGCTTGACGAAAAAGAATATTTGCCGCAGAAAAAAAAGCGTGGAGTTTCCGTGGTTCCCTATCGGTTGGCTGCGGCATCTCCTGCTTATTGCCATATAATTCCCGGAGCGTCCCAAGGGAATTTGACAGTTTTGTTCAAGCAGTTGTCGTTTCTTCCCCAGACAAAGCGGAACAATATGTCTCTTTTGGACAAAGATCCTTCCGCCGCTTTTTTGGAGTTGTACCGCAGACACAGCTACGGGCAGGTGCGTTTTAGCTGCTCGGAAAAATCTTTTTCAGGATACAGCATACCGCATAGTTTGTTGAACGTCACAAAGAGCCACGATGTTTTGCCTGTGAAACTTGAGGAATGCCACCCCCAGGATTTTTTTGTTGTTGAAGCCATGGCATTTGAAAAAGGGGATGGCCGTGGGAGTTTGGACAGGACGGGTTGTACCGTAGTCCAAAAAGAAGGCTTTGAAAACTGGCGTGCCGGGGCAGTTGCTTTCGAAGAACCTCTTGAAAATATGGGCTTTGATGTTTCTTCTTGTGAGGAACAAATCCTCAAGGCCGTTGCCTTCCAAGGAGATGAATCTAAAATCGGAATTTCACAGACTGCAATGAAAGATTATTTCATCTGTCCCAAACTGTGGCTTTTCAAACGTGCGTTGAAGTTGAAAGAACCTGCTGTCCAAGCTGTCCTCATGCAAGACAGTTGGATTGGAACGATATACCACAATATAATAAACAGATACCTTGGCAAATACATGAAAGACGGTGTTCCAATCGAAAGCCCCGAAAAGGATTCTTTGGGCATGGATTTTTTGCGACAAGAAAACAGCGACAGGCTTTGCAAGTATGTGCATGAAGTGCTGAGCGACTACGAAGCAAGTCCTCTAACAAAGCAACTTCTTTTTGTTCAGGAAAAAACAATTCTTTCTGTGGCGGAACAATTTTTGATTAAATTCTCGCAGGTTTTCGCAGGCTTTACCGTTGTCGCATTGGAAAAAGAATTCTTTTGCGAACCTGACTTTGCCCAAGGAAAAGAGGGCGTTTTTTACAATGGCAGAATAGACTGCGTTCTTGGCTGTGCAACGGGTGAAGTTGTCATAATAGACTTCAAGACGGGTTCTGTTCCGAAAAAAGAGGAGTATCTACCGGACGAAGAAGGCCGCCTGAAAGATTTTCAAATGCCCATGTATGTTACTTTGTGGGAAAAGAACAACAAAGGAATTCCTGTGGCAGGAGCCGCTTTTATGAGCATAAAGAACAAAAAGGTTGTTCCTGTTTTTGGTTCTTTTGGTCCCAGATCAAAAGGGCTTTCACGAAACAGTTCACAAGAAGAACAAGGTTTTGACAAAGTGCTTTCTGCATTCAACTCCATGGCGCACGAATATGCACAGTCCATAAGAAGCATGAATTTTATCCATGTCAAAGATGTCCTTTACTCCGTTTGCGTGGAATGTCCTTGGAATGGTGTTTGTAGGACTATTTATTCGGTTTCCAGGGAGGCTTTATGAGCTTGACGGTGGAACAGTGGCTTTTGCATGGTGACGGTTCTGCAAAAAGTCCCAAATTGAATGAACAGCAGCAACTTGCTGTAAAAACCGTGGCGAACACGGTCACGGCCGCCGGTGCAGGTTCCGGGAAGACGTTTGTTCTTGCCAGACGTTTTGCCTATCTTGTGTGCGTGCATGGCTACAAAGTGTCGCAGATTCTTACCTTGACATTTACCCGCAAGGCCACAAGCGAAATGTATGAAAGAATCTATAGAACCTTGGAGGAAGTCGCCAACAAATTTAACGACCAGTCGGCTGTTCAGGCCATAAATGAATTTTTTACGGCAAAAATCCAAACTTTGGATGCTTATTGTTCATCTATAATAAAGATGAAGTCCCATTTTTATGGAATCGCCCCAAACTTTTCCATAGACAAGGAAAAGGCGGCGGAAATTGCACGGCAGCAGGCCCTGCCTTTCTTGCTTTCCCATAAAGACAACCGGGCTTTGCAGGATTTGGCAAGAACCAATCCCTTGGATGTTCTGGCGGAAGAATTGTTTGTTTCCACGATTTTGGAATATTCCACTGTATGCAATCCCATTCCTTTTAAAACGCAAATTGAACGGCAAAAAGATTTTGCCGTTGAACGGTGGAATGAAACTGCAAATCGTGCCTTGGCTTTAATCAACGAACTGAAATCCTTGAACGAGGAATTTGGTTCTCCGCAAAAGAAATTTTTCATTCAGCTGTCGCAATTGCTTGAGCTTGCGGAACCAGAAAAAAAGGACTTCAGGCAGTTTTTTTCGTATGTGAGTACGATTGCAAAAATAAGCCTTGTAGGTCAACGTCAAGAATACAACCCTTGTTGTTCCGTTGTAAAGGATTTGAAAAAACTTTGCGAAACACTTGGTTCTTTGATGGTGTTCTTGGAAAAATATCCTTTGCTTTTGGACTTGGTTCCTTTGTTGGAAGAATTCCAAGGCTGCTACAACAAAGAAAAATGCCAAAAAGGGATACTTACTTTTGCGGATGCCGCCCAACTTGCCTTGAAAATCCTCTTGGAATGCGATGACATCCGGCAAAGCGAAAAAGAGGCCTACAAAGCCATAATGATAGACGAATTCCAAGACGACAATGTGTTGCAAAAGGAAATGCTTTATTGTCTTGCAGAACGATTGGACAGCCTTGTCCTTGGGAAAGTTCCTGCCGTAAATCTTGACCCAAACAAATTGTTTTTTGTAGGGGACGAAAAACAGTCCATCTACCGATTCCGGGGTGCGGATGTTTCTGTTTTCCGTTCCTTGGCGGAGGAATTGAACCGTTCGTCTTGTTGTGAAAACAAAAGTTTGCTGCAACTTTCTTTTAATTACCGTTCGCAGCCGGATTTGATTGATTCGTTCAACAGAATTTTTGGTGGCAGTCCTTCTGTCTTCAAGGCGAACGACAACGAAAGTTCAAATTCCCTGCCTTCTTACGAAGCTGTTTACACAAACATTTACGCCGGCAGAGAAGCGCAGAAAAATCGTCATTCGCAATGTCACGTCCATGTCAGGCTTTTTGACTGCGAACAAGACAAAGACGACAAGAAAAGGCTTTCCTCCGACGAATGCGAGGCGGTTTTTGTGGCGCAGAAAGTCGCCGAGATTATAAGCCAAGAAAAAATGCAACCCAAGGACATCGCCGTTCTGTTTAGGACAAAAACCCACCAGCATCTTTTTGAAAAGCAGCTCAGGTTGCACGGCGTTCCTTATGTCACGGATTCACTTGGTTCTCTTTTTGCGGGTGCCCCTGCCAACGACATATACAACTTTTTGTGGCTTTGTTGCTATCCTGCGGATTTTTCTGCTTATGCGGCGGTTTTGCGTTCTCCTTTTGTGTCGCTTTCCCACAATGCGTTACAAAAGGTGTTGTGCCTGCAAGAAATTGTTCCATTTGATGTTTGTGCCGCAAATCTTTTGGAAGGTGACGAAAAGGATAGGTATTTGCACGGTTGTATGGTGCACAAAAAACTTTCCGGAATGATTGGAAGATGTTCAATAACGGATGTGCTTTCTTTTCTGTGGTATTATATGGGCTACCGTTATGAAACACTGTGGAATGCCACGGTGAAACAGTATTCCGAGTTGTACGACATTCTTTTTGCGCTTGCCCATAAAGCGGATTTGGCAGGGAAAAGCATTGTTTGGTTTTTGGATAGTTTGGGTGACATAGCTTCTGGGAAAACCAGAATGGAAGACATGGACGTTCCCTTGGAAAGGGGGAATGCTGTTTCCCTTATGACAATTCACGCAAGCAAAGGCTTGGAATTTCCGGTCGTGTTTGTCTGCGGTTGCGGCGGAACGGGACAGATGAACAAGAACGATAAGGCCGTCTATTTTAGCAGGGAATGGGGTGTTACGTTGAATTTGCCTTCTGAAGAAAAAGGAAAGAACAACTTTTTTTATGAATTGGCAAAAAACAACGAGGAACTTGAAGACCAAGCCGAACTCCGCCGCCTTTTGTATGTGGCAATGACAAGGGCGGAGGACGAACTTTATTTGACGGGTACAATAAAATTCCCTTTGGAAGAAAAGAATGAGGAAGAAAGAAGGCTAAGGTCTTTCACGGACTTGCTTATGCCTTTGTTTTGTCACTTTGTTCAGCAAAAAGACGGACAGTATTTTGCAAACAACGACTCTCCTTTTTCTTTTGGTGTGATTCCAAGTTTTTTCAGGGGAGAAACCGAATCAAAAGCAATTGGAACAAAGCCAACAAAGACCATTTACAAAAACACTGCGCAAGGCAAAAGGGATTTTGTCCATAAAATTGAAAACGTTTACAAAGATGCGTTTACAGTGGAAAAAGAAGAAATGCCTTCTGTCTATAGAACGCCCAGCAGTTTTGAACGTGTTGTCTTTGAGTCGAACGGTGCTTTGGAAAGCGAGGATGAAATAACAGCCATTGTGAAAAGTTCGGCCCGTGCGGACGGAAGTTACGGGTTTTCTTACGCTGATTTTGGTAGTGCCGCCCATCTGTATTTGGAAGCATGGTTGAACGATGAAAAGCCCGTGTTCCCTGCAAAACTTGTGCAGAATTTAAGCGGAAAGGCACGGGAAAGCCTTTGCTCGGTGTGCAAAAAAATGGCACAGGAATTCAGTTGTTCTGCTACAGGAATACAAGTTCGCAATGCCAGCTGGTTCAAGACGGAATACGACTTCAAGTACAAGACTGGCGGTTGCATTTTGAACGGAACCATGGACTTGATTTTCTTGAACCCAGACGGAACTTATTCAATTGTGGACTACAAGACGGATTATAAAGAAATGCCGGAAAAATACTACATTCAGCAGGCAGCCTACCGCAAGGCCGCTTCTGCTATGTTGGGTTGTCCGGAACAAAATATAACCTGCCTTTTGTATTACCTAAGGAGCGGAAATGTTGTGGACATAACAAACGAATGTGCCGCCGTTCAGTTGGAAGACATCATAAAATGTTCAAGACACGAAGAGTCCTTTTAGGTATAATTGGTCTATGATTTCTCTTGTGGTTTTTCTTGGAAATTACGGCAAGCAATACAGCGGGAACAGGCACAACGTGGCATGGCAGTTTGCGGATTCCCTGCCGTTTGCCTATAAGTTGAACTGGCAGTCAAAGTTCAAAGGTCTTTATGCTGTGTTGGATGATTTTTCTTCCGGCCGTGTGTATTTTCTTAAACCCCACACTTACATGAACCTTTCAGGGGAAAGCATTGGGGAACTCAGCCGGTTTTTCAAGATACCTGCACAAGATATCCTAGTTGTGCATGACGAGCTGGAACTTTCGCCGGGTACTGTAAGCCTGAAAAAAGGCGGCGGGCTTGGCGGACACAACGGATTGCGTTCCGCAAAGGCCGTTTTGGGAACGGCGGATTTTTGGAGAATTAGGTTTGGCATAGGGCGACCGGAACACACGGATGTGGCAGGTTATGTGCTTTCTGATTTTACAGCGGACGAAAAGATAGTGTTGCAGCAAATTTTTCCAAAGGCCGGAGAGCTTTTGGAGCAGGTTGTTTGCGGCTGTCCTGACAAATTGCTTGCAGAATGGAGCAAAAAGAAGCTGATTCAATAGAGAAAGGATTTGGGTGAAAGATAAAATGGCGGAACGTGAAGAAAAGGTAAAAACCCTGCGCATACTGGAAATTGACAGGCTTATCAGGGAAGGAAGTTATCCGAACGCGACTTTGCTTGGGAAACGGTTTGAAGTGTCACGCAGCACGATAATGCGGGACATTGATTTTTTGCGGGACCGTTATTGCGCCCCATTGGAATATGACAGCCAAAGAAACGGCTTTTATTACACGGATCCCACTTTTTTTGTTAAGAGCGTGATGCTTTCAGAAGGGGAGCTTTTTACGGTTTCTGCTATAACACCCTTGTTGGAGCAATACAGAAACACGCCTTTGGAGAATTCCTTTAGAAATATTTTGTCCAAGATAACGGAAATGTTGCCTCAACAGGTTTCCGTGGACACAATGTTTGTGAGCCGTGAAATCAGCTTTATAAGCGACCCGTTGCCGGAGATTGGAGAAGATGTCTTCAACCTGATTTTCAAGGCTTTGAAGACCTGTTGCCGGGTGGAATTCCAATACCGTTCCTTGAGTCGCCAAGATTATTCTTTGCGCAGTGTGAACCCATACCATGTTGTATGCCAAAAAGGCAACTGGTACGTCATGGGGTTTTGCCACAAGCACAACAGTGTACGCATTTTCAGCCTTTCACGAATGCGCAGCCTGAACGTGACGGACGAACATTTTTCAGTGCCAAACGATTTCCGGCCTGATTCATATATCGATTCTTCGTTGGGGGTTTGGATTAACAAAGAAGAACCGGTAAAGATAGAGCTTTTGTTTTCCGCCGACATAAACACGTATATACTTGAACGCAAGTGGCACACAACCCAGCAAGTTTTTCAGGAAGAAGACGGTTCTGTTAGGCTTTCTTTTATGTCCAATCAAATGCAGGAAACATTGCATTGGGTTATGAGCTTTGGTTCAAGCGTAAAGGTTTTAAATCCCCCGGAGCTTGCCAATAAAGTGCAGGAAGAATCCCGCAAAATATTGGAAGTTTACAAGCGTTAAATTTTAATTAAAAATTTGCAATTCAGCGTTTGGCGTACTAACCTTTGATGTAGGTGGTATTTTATGAGTGAGACAAACGTACAAAAATATCTTAGCATTGTGGAAACTGACCCCAACCGCATGGGTTGGATGAAAGGCTTTCCTCCTTTGCCTGAAAAAATATTGAGCGCAAAAGACGGGTCTTTTTTTGATTTCCCCGCGTTGCGCTATAGCGTAAACCATATGCGTGAGTTTTTGCCAACTCGTGAAGTTCCTGCGGCAAAAGAAAGTTGGTTTGAATTCAAAGTTAAGTTGGACAAGAAAATGGACGAGGTTGAGTTCATCCCTTGGGAAGAAGACAAACCGATTACTTGGGCGGAATCTTTGGAAAGAAATTACACGGACGGCATAATAGTTCTGCACAAAGGCGTTGTCGTGTACGAAAAATATTTTGCCGGCCTTAAACCGGAAGGGCTGCATGCGGCCATGTCCGTGAGCAAATCTTTCGCAGGTACGATTGCTTCTGTCTTGATTGCAGAAGGAAAACTTGACGCAGAGGAACTTGTTGGTTCGTATGTACCGGAACTGAAGAAATCCGGCTTTGCGGATGCCACGGTGCGGCAGGTTTTGGATATGACCACGGCAATAAAGTACAGCGAGGACTACAACAACCCAAAGGCGGAAATCTGGGATTTTTCCAATGCGGGCAATGTGTTCCGTGCAGAAGACGGCAAAGGACCTTCGTGTTATTACGATTATCTTGCGACGGTAAAAAAGCAACCCAAAATGCAACATGGGCAAGTGTTTTCTTATTGCACCGTGAACACTGAAGTTCTTGGTTGGATTATGTCCAATGTAACAGGAAAAAGCATAACGGAACTTGTGTGTGAGAAGATATGGAAGCCCATGGGTGCTCGTACCGACGGGTATTACCAGCTAGACCCGGCTGGAATTGCCTTTGCAGGTGGCGGGTTCAACTTGAACTTGCGTGACATGGCTGTGTTTGGCGAGATGATGCTAAACGAAGGCAAATTGAATGGAAACCGAGTTATTCCAAAGGAAGCCGTCCGTGACATCACCTGCGGTGCAAGCCAAGAGGCTTTTGCCAAGGGAGATTATCCCATGCTCAAAGGATGGAGCTACAGAAACATGTGGTGGATTACCCATAATTCCCACAAGGCGTACATGGCTCGTGGTGTCCATGGGCAGGCAATTTACATAGACCCAAAAGCCCAAATGGTTATTGTGCGTTTTGCGTCCAATCCGCTTTCTTCCAACAAATACATAGACCCGATTTCTATTCCTGCCTATGAGGCGGTGGCGAATTATCTTATGGACTGAATAAATGCTGCGTTTTTTTTGAAGCATAAGAATATTAAAACCTGACATCTGAAACTCCATGGAAGGTTTTATCCGGCACGGTGCTAGAAAAGTCTCTTGGGTGGTCCCCCTCCACACCCAAGTTTTTGCACTGTGCCGGATTTTTTTTTTCACACTTTTACCGGTGGTTTTGTTTTTTGATTGACAATAAAACTTTAAGAATGTAATCTAATGTAAAGATTACATTCTTTTGGATTGTGGAGGTTTTGAATGGAAACAGCTGCTTTGGTTCTTGGTATCATCTCTTTGTTGATAAGTATTTTTGGTGCTCCCGCCGGGTTTGGTTGGGCAGGTTCTGTATGCGGTGTATTGGGGATTGTGTTTGGTGCACTGGGAATGAAAAAAGGGAACCCTATGCGTGGCAGGGCAAAAGCAGGATTGATTTTAAGCATCATAGCCCTTACATGGGGAATTGTCGCTACGATTGCCTGCATTGCATGCCTTGGTGCGGGGGCTGCGGCGTTGGGTTCTTATTACTGATTTTAGACTCCATCGGACAAAAAAACAACTGAGCCTTGAAGTCTCTTCAAAAGCAGAAGGTCTTTGACGCTCAGTTTTTTTATGCACTATGCTTCCTTTTATTGATTTGCGCATAATACAGATTCCCGTGTATGGTTTTTGCATTGCCACTGGTCTTGCCTTGTCCGTTTTTGTGGCATGGCGGTTGATTGTTTGGCAGAAAAAAAATTTTTGGGATTTCGTCATAGTTTCCACCGTGGCACTTGCCGTGGGTTTTGTCTTTGCCAAACTGTTGTATGTTGTGGTGAGTTTTCCTCCAAAAGATTTTTTCCGAGTCTTGTTTTCCATGTTGACAGATTCCATGCAAGCGGCAGGCGGCTTTGTCTTTTACGGAGGCTTGGCTGGCGGTTTTGTCGGGTTGCTACTTGGTTGCAAAATCGCAAAGTGCAAAATAAAAGAATACATCAACTTGTTTGCAGTAATTGTCCCGCTTGCCCATGCCTTCGGGCGCATAGGATGTTTTTGTGCTGGTTGTTGTTACGGCATTCCTTATGAAGGTTTTTTTTCTGTGCGATATACCAAAGCTATTTCCACCGTTCCCATGAACACAGGAATTTTCCCTGTGCAGTTGTTGGAATCCTTGCTGCTTGTTGTTCTGTTTTTTCTCCTGCTAAAGTTGTTTTTGGCGGGCTTTGATTATTTATGGGTTTTGTACTTGATTTCCTATGCGGTGGTTCGCTTTTTTTTGGAATTCCTTAGGTTTGACAACGAGCGTGGTTTTTTGCTGGACCTTTCTGTCTCTCAGTTTATAAGCCTTGTCGTGGTTTTTGTCCTTTTGCTTTTTTTGTTGTTGTCCAAATTGTTCAAAAAGACTTCTGTTACGTCACGCAGGTAAAAATTTGGGCTGCCCAACGGACAGCCCAAAAAAAGGAGAAAAAATATGAAAAAACAATTAAGCTATTGTGGCATGAATTGTAATTTCTTTTGAACCTGATTTCACTTGAACAAGACTTCCGTCTACAGAGCCTTCTCCGTTCACGATTGCCAATGAAACAGTGCCGGAAGGACTTTTGTTTTCGATTTCAATCTTGTAAGTGCAGCCGCGGAATTTACGGGTAATCACGGCGTTCTTTACATGGGCTGGTAACCTTGGTTCCACACGCAAGCCGTCATATTCACCACGCACGCCGCAAATCCATTGTGAAAGGGCCACGAAGTTCCATGCGGCTGTTCCTGTAAGCCAGCTGTTTTTTGCTTCGCCATGGCGGCGTGCAGTTTTTCCTGCAATCATCTGTGCGTAAACATAAGGCTCCAAGCGGTGTACTTCGCTAATGTCTTCCAAGAAAGCCGGTGCGATTTTTGTGTAATATTCCCATGCCTTGTCTGGACGACCTGTTTTGACTTCTCCAATAATTACCCAAGGGTTGTTGTGGCAGAATATACCTCCGTTTTCCTTGTATCCTGGAGGATAGGAAGAAACTTCACCAAGTTCAATGTGATAGTCTTTGTATGGCGGGTCAAGGATTACAATTCCGTATTTTGAGTCCAAGTGTTTTTTCACGCTGTCCAAGGCCTTTGTAGGATAACCTTTGTCCGCACCAATCTGTGCCATTGAACCAAATCCCTGTGTTTCAATGAAGATTTTTCCGTCTTCACATTCTTTTGAACCGATTTTGTTTCCGGCATCGTCATAAGCACGTAGATACCACTCTCCGTCCCAACCTGTCTTGCAAATCTGTTCTGCCATTTCCTTTGCAGCGTTTTCTGCGAAAGTTGCTTCTGATTCGTCGCCCATAATGCGGCACATTGCAGCGTAATCTGGTGCAACGTAAACAAACATCTGTGCAATCATCACGGATTCGGCGTTTTCACCGTCTTTGTTCGTACAAGTCTGGAATGAGTCGTTGGGGTCTGTGCTAAAGCAGTTCAAGTTGAGGCAGTCGTTCCAGTCGGCACGTCCAATCAAAGGCAGCCCGTGTGGTCCTTTGTGGGTTGTGATGTAGCGGAACGAACGCTTTAAATGCTCAAACATTGTTGCGGTGTTGTTTTCGTTGTTGTCAAAAGGAACTTGTTCCTTCAAGAAATCAGTGTCGCCTGTTTCCTTGATGTAGCCGCCAACGCCCAAAATCAGCCACAACGGGTCGTCGTTAAAGTTGGAGCCGATGTCGGCGTTTCCACGTTTTGTCAAAGGCTGGAACTGGTGGTACGCACTTCCGTCTTCAAACTGTGTGGCGGCAACGTCGTAAAGTCGTTCACGCAAGCGGCTCTGCGGCAGTTGGTGGACAACGCCAAGCATATCCTGGCTTGTGTCACGGAAGCCGATTCCTCTACCGATTCCGCTTTCAAAGTAAGAGGCGGAACGAGCGAAGTTGTATGTGACAACGCACTGGTACTGATTCCATACTGCCATGCGATCCAGTTTTTCGTCGCCAGTTTTGAGTGTGAAGTTGGAAAGCATTTCGTTCCAGAAGTCTTTGAGCTGGTCAAATGCTTTTTGAACCTGTTCTGATGTTGCAAAACGCTTCTGCAATTCAAGGGCTTTTTCTTTGTTTATCACACGCATTGCCGGATTTGTCTGCAAAAGACCTGCCTCTGGTTTTGCCGCCCATTTTTTGTCCAGTTCGTTTTCAATGTAGCCCAAAACAAAGATGAACGTCTTTGACTCTCCGTCTTTGAGTTCCACGTTTATGCGGTGGCTTGCAACTGGCGACCATCCGTCTGCAACAGAATTTTCGCTTTTTCCTGCCACAACGGTTTTGGGTGCGTCGTAGCCGTTGTTAAGGCCAAGGAATGTTTCTCTGTCTGTGTCGAATCCGTCTATAGGTACGTTCACAGAATAAAAGGCAAAATGATCGCGGCGTTCACGGTACTCTGTCTTGTGGTAAATCGCACTTCCGCAGATTTCAACTTCACCAGTGGAAAAGTTGCGCTGAAAATTTGTCGTGTCGTCGTGGGCGTTGTAAAGACACCACTCAACATATGAAACAAGCGAAAGGCTCTTTGTTGAACCGCTGTTGTTTGTCAGTGTAACTTGCTGGACTTCTGCGTTCTCGCCGTTGGGAACCATGAAAAGTACGTCTGCCGTAACACCGTTCTTTGTTCCCTTGATTTTTGAATAGCCAAAGCCATGGCGACATTCGTAGGAATCCAATGCGACACGGCAGGGTTTCCAGCCGGGATTCCAAATGGTGTCCCCGTCTTTGATGTAAAAATAACGTCCGTTGTTGTCCAGCGGTACGTCATTGTAGCGGTAACGAATCAAACGGCGAAGGCGTGCGTCTGTGTAGAACGCATAGCCACCGGCTGTGTTGGAAATGATTGAAAAAAACTTAGTATTGCCAAGGTAGTTAATCCAAGGATACGGAGTTTCCGGTGTTTCGATGACATATTCCCGTGTTGCATCGTCGAAGTGCCCAAAGCGCATTATTTACTTCCCCCTAGGTTGAGTGATTTAATCAACTAACTTCAGAATAGTATAGAAAAATTCATATGTCAAGCGAAAAAAACTTTAATTACAGGACTTGTAAAAAATATTTTCGGATTATACAATTTGCATATAAAAACCATGTTGCCAGGGGGTTTTTTATGTCGATCTGCCTTTATAATGGCACCTTGCTTAGCGGTTTTTCTACAATGGAAAAATGTGCGATATTGATTGAGGACGGAAAGATAGCGGACGTGTTCAGCCAAAAGCGCTTTGAAAAAAAACGCTTTGGTGCGGACGTTAGGCTTTTTGACGTGGACGGCGCATATATTTCTCCTTGTTTTATAGACACGCATATCCATGGGTTCAACGGACATGGAACGGAAGATTTGAGTTCGGAATCCATTCTTGCGATGTCCAGCGACCTTGCTTTGTATGGGGTTTCTGCTTTTAACCCGACATTGTATTCTTCTGATGAAGACACCTTTATAAAGGCAATTCAAGCTGTTACGGCGGCAATGGGCAAAGAAAAAGGAGCCCGCATAATGGGAATCCATCTTGAAGGCCCTTTTGTTTCTCCGCAAAAAGCTGGCGTGCAGAGGCCAGAGACGATAAAGACGGTTGACTTGGATATGATGGAACGTCTTTGGAATGCCGGCGACGGCAAAATCGTGAACATGACGGTTGCCCCGGAGATAAAGGGTATGCGGGAACTTGCCCTTTATTGCATAAAAAAAGGAATTGTCCTTCAGGCTGGGCATACGAACGCCATGTACGAGAACATGGTGGAAGGCATGCAGGCGGGAATCCTTCATTCAACGCATTTGTTTAACGCCATGAGCCAAATGCACCACAGAAATCCTGGTGCGGTCGGTGCCGTCCTGATTCATCCGGAGATGGCCTGCGAAGTTATTGCCGATGGCGTTCATGTTCATCCGGACTTGTTGAAATTGCTCCAGAGAGACAAACCTTTGGATAAAATTGTTCTTGTAACCGACGCGCTCAAACCTACGGAACAAGACGGTGACGAGTTGTATGCAAATGGCGAGCAAGTCGTTTTTCAAGACGGCTGCTTTCACCGAAAATCTGACGGAGTTATTGCAGGTTCCGCCCTCACGATGATACGCGGTGTGAAAAACCTTGTGGAATATGGTTTCCCTGTTGGTGATGCCGTCAGGTGTGCCGCCACAAATCCCGCCCAAATAATGCGTTATACATGTAAAGGCCAGTTGATTCCCGGTTTTGACGGGGACGTGGTTGTCTTTGACAAACATTTTAATGTGCTGATGTCAATCATAGGTGGAACAATCAAGAAAAATATAATATAATTTTTTAGTTTTTGGAGGTTTTGAAAATGCGTTTGATTATTAGACCTAATTATGATGAATGTTCCAAATGGACGGCGAATTATATTGCTGCAAAAATAAACGATGCAGCTGCCACGGCACAAAAGCCTTTTGTCTTGGGGCTTCCCACTGGTTCCACGCCCCTTGGGACTTACCGCCATCTTATAGAACTTAACAAAGCTGGAAAAGTTTCTTTTGAAAACGTGGTGACGTTCAACATGGACGAATATGTTGGCTTGGATGAAAACCATCCCCAAAGTTATCATTATTTCATGTGGAGCAATTTCTTCGACTACATAAACATAAAAAAAGAAAACGTGCATATCTTGAACGGGATGGCAAAGGATTTGCAGGCGGAATGCGACTCGTACGAAAAGGCCATTTGCTCCGCTGGTGGAATTGATTTGTTCCTTGGCGGCATTGGGGTGGACGGCCACATCGCTTTCAATGAACCCGGTTCGTCGCTTGTGTCTCGCACTCGTGTGAAAACGCTTACTTCGGACACAATACAAGTGAACTCGCGTTTTTTTGAAGGCGACATATCCAGGGTTCCGACTACGGCCTTGACTGTTGGTGTTGGCACAATTTGTGATGCCCGTGAAGTTCTTATTCTTGCGACAGGACGCAATAAGGCTTTGGCTGTGCGCCATGGAGTAGAAGAGGGTGTCTCCCACATGTGGACGA
>JAZSMM010000031.1:0-3552 GCA_045535895.1 Treponema sp. | reverse complement strand
AAGTCAAAGCATAAGTTTTTTGATACTTCTTTTTGTCTACTTGAAAGGCAAAAATCTTGCGAAAATTCGTTTTGCCCTTTTGTTTCCAAATTTGTCAAAAATTTTGCCTGCCGTATGTGCCAACGGCGGCCCTTCATTGTTGCGGCAGGGTCTGGTGGTTATAGCAAATGTCCTTTTGAACATCCACGCAAGCAAATTCGGTGACGAGGCAGTAGCCGCTATTTCCATTACAAACCGTGTGTTCATGGTAGTCATTTCCGTGATGTTTGGCTTGGGACAGGGCTTTCAACCAGTGGCAGGTTATTGCTACGGGGCAAAACGGTTTGATCGTGTAAAAAAAGCCTTCCTGTTCACGCTTTTTCTGAGTATAGTTGTCCAATCCGCTTTGGGGATGCTTCTTTATATGTTTGACTCCCATGTGGTGCAGCTTTTCCAAAAGGACAGCGAGGTTGTACGAATTGGAAGTGAGGCCATACGTTTTTTTGCGTTTTCATTGCCGTTGCTTCCTGTAGCCGTTATGACGAATATGCTTTTTCAAGCCACTGGACAGAACAAGCAGAGCCTGTTTCTTGCAAGTTGCAGGCAAGGGCTGTTCTTTTTGCCGTTGATTTTTACTTTGCCCCGGTTCTTAGGCCTTGCAGGGCTTGAGTTGTGCCAACCCATTGCAAACGCCCTTTCTGCGTTGGCTTCGATTCCATTTTTAGTGTGGTTTTTTTTCAAAATGAAATCCAAGACCCAAAGAGATGGTGCGTGAGTAATTCAAATCTTGTCCTAGAACCTTGAAATTAGCAAAAAAGACTGCTAAAATATGAAACATATCAGGAGAGAGAGGTTGGTATGTTTACAAGACAACGGACAATGCGTTTTTTTAAGGCGGCGCTTTTTTTAGCCACAATAATTTTTGCAAGCTGCTCCAACAATTTGGTTCAAAAGAAAAACGCCGAATTCGGCGTGACGATAACGCTGCCGCAAGCGAGTTCCACCGAAAGCGTGGGGCGTGCCGCAGAAGACACAACTTGGAACATAAAAGCTCTGGTTGAAGACGCTGGCGAAAAGCCACTGCAAACCATAAACCGCACAGGTGTAAGCGGAAAGACCGTTACGTTGAACTTTGACAAAGTTGGCGTAGGCGAAAAGGTGCGTGTGTGCGTGGAACTTACGCAGGAAGACCAAACCGTACCAAGCTACGCAGGCAAAAGCAATTGGTTCACCACAAAGATAGGTGAAAACAAAGTCAAAGTAAAACTTGAAAATGTAAAATCTAGTGATAATACGACTTTTACAATTACATTTGATTCTAATAGCGGCTCGGAAGTCGCTCCACAAACTGTTGATTCTGGAAAAAAAGCTACAGAACCTGCAAACCCGATAAACCCAGGTAAAATTTTTGACGGTTGGTACATCGATTCTGAATGTACAAGCCCTTTCAGCTTTGAAACACCTATAACAAGCGACATCACGCTTTACGCAAAATGGCGGGAAGAAAACCAAGTTGCAAGTGTAACATTTAATCCCGGTGCCCGCGGAATTGATTGCGACACAACTGTCACACTTTCTTGTGGCACAGAAGGTGCAGCAATTTACTATAAATTTGACACAAGTGACAATGTAACATTTAATAGTGACACTTTGCAAAGTGATAATTGGATTCAGTGGGATAATGAAGGAATAACTATTTTTAGTTCAGAACCTACTGAAACTAGTGAAATTGAAGCAACAAAAAAACTTTTTGCAGTTGCAACTTGCGAGGACATGAAAGAAAGTTCTGTAACCAGTGCAACTTACAATTTGAACCAGTACACTGTAACCTTTAATGCAATGGGCGGCACTCTTAATGAATATTTATCTTCGCCCCAAACACTTTATTCTGGACAGTCTTTAAATCTTTCTAATTTTCCACCAAGCAGAACAGGCTATACTTTCGGCGGCTGGTATTATTATTATGATAACGGTTATATTAATGCAGTAGAAGATAATATCGTTACCGTTACAGATTCTAACATCACACTTTACGCAAAGTGGACAAAGATTGAATATGGTGTAAAGGTAGTAGCAGTAGATGGTAGCGACTGCCAACCAGATGATGCTGGTGTTTATGTTCTTGAAGCCGGGGAAACATACACTGTTTCATTATCAATATACGAAGGAATTTCTGATACAGGAACTGTGCAGTATTCCTCTGATTCTAATGGTGTGTTCACTATAGATGGTGATGGAAACCTTACAGTTTCTTCTGCTCCAGAGGCGGCACATGATGCGACCATTATGCTAACATACAATGGAGTTGAGTTGGCTCAGATAAAAGTAAAAGTGTTGGCAAACACTTTTACAGAAGGTTTAACTTATGCACTAAAGAATGGCGTTGGAACACTTTATATTTCTACCGCAGAAGGTTTACATACCTTTAGAGATATTGTAAATGGTACTTTGAGTGAGAAAATAACTGTAAAAGCAGAAACGGAAGGAGCCGCTGGAAAAGAATACGAGGCAAGTGAATCTATTCCTAATGTTAATGCAGTTTTAAAAAAATCTATCACACTACAAGGAGAATGGACACCTATTGGTGTTTATTCAAATGAAACAGCCAATGCAATTCCTTACAGTGGACTTTTTGATGGAAACAGTAACACTATTTATTTTGAAGATATTATATATACCTCTTCCAATTTGTATTCAAGCGGTTTATTCCAAATGTTAGCAGGAACGGTACAAAATGTAGTAACAGATGGCGAAATTTCAAGAACCGAGGCAGGAGATATAGGTAGTATTACTGGATATTTAGACGGAGGTACAATCCAATATTGTATAAACAAAGCAACAATTTCAAATGTTTCTATGACTGGAACAGGAGGAATTGTTGGTTATGTAGGAACTGCTGGAGGGGAAATAACAGGCTGTATCAATTTAGGAAATATTAGTTCAACATTATACGCAGTTGGTGGAATTGTTGGAACTACAGGAAGTTATCTTGAAACTCTTCTTAATATAGAACAGTGTATTAATTTGGGAGAACTTGTAGGTGAAAATTATATTTCAGGAATTTTAGGAAATAGTGGTGCAACTAATATTGTCATCAATAATTGTATAAATCTTGGAACAATAAATGCTAAAAGTTACGCATCAGGAATTGCTTTACCAAGTGGTAGTGTATCTGAAGATTATAACATTTCTAATTCTATAAATGTAGGACAAGTTAGTGCAACAGATGAAACATCTTCAAAATCAGGTGCAATTTCTAGTATACCTACAAATGGAACATACACAAACAACTATTATGATTCCACTGTGAATCCTAGCGTAGTCGATTCTTCAACCACAGGTATTACAGGAAAATCAACAACAGAGTTAATTGGTTCAAATATATCATTGGAAGGAATTAGTGATGGCCAATGGTCTTTTGCAGAAGGTCGCTATCCGTTACCAAATATTGCTGAAAGTGTTCCAGAACAAATTTGGGAAACAGTTGAAGCCGCTGCAACCCCAGAAGATGTGCCAAGTGGGGGAGGTAGTGGAACAATTTATACAGACTACCCAGAATTAAAAAATGCAATA
>JAZSMM010000254.1:0-2392 GCA_045535895.1 Treponema sp. | reverse complement strand
TATATTTTTTTGCATATTTTTCAATCAAGTCAAAGAATTGATCAACTGTCTTTACTTCTGGGTATCCAAATTCTTTAAGAACTTCTTTCTGAATCCAGAAAGCGTTTTGGTTATAGAATGTTCCTTGATCCGGACCGTCGTACACACCCCAGTTAGGAAGACAGTAAACGTGTCCATCTGGTTCTACGATTTTCGCCCAATCTTTTGCATAATGCTTTTTAATGTTCGGGGCATATTGCTCTATTAGGTCTTCAAGTGGAAGAAGACATCCTGCATCCTGGAATTTTGTTGAATCAACTTCAACAAGGTCAGGCAAATCGCCAGAAGCGATAAGAACACCGATTTTCTGGTCTTTGTCACCAACAAGAATGTCAAAAGAGAAAGTCACACCGAATTTCTCTTTAATCCAGTTGTACATCTTGTTGTCAGCAGGTGGCTGTTGTCTCTGCTGAATTGTAAAGATAGAAATGTCAAGGGTATCTGTCTTTTCTCCCCCTCCCATTGCAACCAAACTGCTTAATGCCAATAAAGCTACGCAAGCTATCAACATTACCTTTTTCATAAAATCCTCCAAAGATTCGATTTCGGTAATATTATACTCTCTGATTTTTCTAAACAAAATTAAAAAATTTACCTAAAAACCCACAAGGAATTTACCTAGCATTTAGACATTTCTGGTTAAAATTGTGACAAATTTACGGATGCAACAAATCAGCCTAACTCAATGCTTTTTAACTGGTGGTTTCCGCTACCTGAATAAAAAAGGAATATTGCATGCACACCATCCGGAACACAAACATCTGCTGTGTATTTGTGCCAAATGTTATGACTTTCAACCTGAATTCTTGCTACAACTTTACCTTTCAGATCTGTTTTAATTTCATAAAAGCCATCGCAATATCCTCTTATGGTCAAAGAAAGCGACTTCAAATCCTTGCAGTCAAAATATTTGAACCCTATCGTGGTGCTGTCTTGAACATTGTCAATAAAACCTGGCTCCTCATCCCCGTCACGTCCTTCCTGCGTAACTAGCGGTTCGTTTTTGCCTTTCACATACAAACTAGGATTTTTTGCCAAAAACAAATTGCAAGCGATAAAAGCCGGATACTCTCCACAACCTTTCAACGGACCATTGTTCAGCCCGCAGGAAGTCATTTCCACCTGCTTTATCGTTCCGTCCGCCTGGATTTTTATTTTTTCCGCACAACCCTGCCTGCTGTACCAAGTTCCGTTGGTATGCCTGTGGTAGAACATATAATACTCACCGTTTATTAGTTCAAAACCTCCGTGGTTGTTTGCACCATACGCAACAGGCATATCCGCAGGTTTGTAGGAATCAATGTGCAAGTCCACATTGCTCACAATCACACCTTTGTACTCAAACCCAGACGTAGGGTTTTTGCTTGTGGCATAACAAAGTTCATGCATGACAATTGAAGAAAAAACAAAATAGTAAGTGTCGCCAACTTTTCTTATGGATGGAGCTTCAAAAAATTCATGGCCCTTGTAATCCTTCCAGTTTTCTATGGAATCTTGTTTGTACGGGCATTCCGTTTTCACAGGTACTGTTGCATCGCTGTATTCAACTCCCGGAGCAATGATGACAGGTTCTTCTATAATCGTGAGCATGTCTTTGTCCAAAACAGTCGCCATAGCTCCAATCCGCTCTTTCACTCCCCTTGCACAAAAACCCGTATACAAATACGTTCTGTCGCTTTCTGTAATAACTCCTGGATCAAACTGGGGCAAATCCCCTTTTCTGTCCCCCAAACGCGTTCCGTCTTTATAGTGGACGTGACCCAAAAATTCATATTTTCCAGCAGGAGAGTCACAAACAGCAACAGAAACAAAACCTACTTTGTCATAAACGTAATAAAGATAAAAACGCCCATCCGGACCTTGCGTCACATCAGGAGCGTACAAGCACATATGCCCGTCTTTTGTAATTTCCTCTGTAGTTTTTTTGTAGATTACACCTTCATATTTCCAATCCGACAAGTCCGTAATCGGTGCGGAATAACAAACATAGTCACCCAAACAAAACACATGTCCATTGAACAAATCATGCGACCCATAAACATAAACCCTGTCGCCAAAGACATGGGGTTCGCCGTCCGGAATATACTCCCATGAAGGCAAATAAGGATTAAACGCCTGCTTTTTCATCCTCTACACTCCTAACAAAGCATAATAACCCCATAGGACAACATAATCAACCAACGGAAGAATTTATCAATTGAATCCATTCTATTCTGCTTTTCACATTACATTTTTCATAAATATGCTGAATGTGGGTGGCGGGGAATGCCGCCATTCCATCTTTCTATGCCCCGTGGAAGACCGACCGCAGGGTGATAAAAACGGGAAGCCGCACATGAAACGGAGTTGTTTA
>JAZSMM010000216.1:0-1927 GCA_045535895.1 Treponema sp. | reverse complement strand
AAGGGACTGATTCTATATCCTGCACTTTTTATCATGTCGTCTGTGCGTCCCACAAACCATATGTAGCCGTCTTTGTCACGGTAGGCGGTGTCGCCGGTGTGGTACAAATTGTTTGCGAACACTTCTTCTGTTAGCTTTTGGTCGTTGTAGTAACCTGCGAACATCCCAAAGGGGTGTCCTTTTTCCAAGCGGATTACAATTTCGCCGACTTCACCAACGGCACAAGATTTGCCTTCTGGGTCTGCAATGTCTATGTTGTAGCCGGGGGCGGGCATTCCCATTGAACCGGGCTTTGTTTCCATGCCGTCAAAGTTTCCTATTGTGAGTGTGAGTTCCGTCTGTCCGTAGCCTTCCTTTACTTTCAAGCCCGTTTGTTCAAAAAACTGATTGTATATTTCTGGATTAAGGGCTTCTCCTGCCGTGGTGCAATGCTGCAAATTGGACAGGTCGTATTTAGAAAGACCATGCTTTATTAGGTAACGGTAAATTGTTGGAGGCGCGCAAAAGGTGGTCACTTTGTACTTTGCCATGTTTTCCAACAACTTTCCTGGTACAAAGGAAACCATGTCATATGCGAACACTGCACTTCCTGCAAGCCATTGTCCGTAAATCTTTCCCCAGACGGCCTTTGCCCAACCGGTTTCTGCCACTGTAAGATGAAGTCCGCCGTCGACAACTTTTTGCCAGTATTTTGCCGTAACAATATGCCCAAGAGGATATGTAAAGTCGTGCTGAACCATCTTTGGCTGCCCAGAAGTTCCAGACGTAAAATAAATCAGCATTATGTCATGGTTTTCTGTTGCCTGTTTTCCTGTGGGTCTTGAAAAATCGGTTGAAAGAAAATCGTATTCAGCATGGAAGGAAACCCAATTTGCACGTTCTTTTTGCATTGCGACAAGGGTTTTTACAGAGGGAGACTTGTTCATTGCCAAATCTATTTGCCTTTGCAGTTCCTGGTCGTCTAAGGTCACAATCATTTTTATGTCAGCGGCATTCGTCCGATATTCTATGTCTTTTTGGAGCAACTGGCTTGTGGCAGGAACGGCTATTGCACCAATTTTGTGCAATGCCAACATAAAAAACCAAAACTCATAACGGCGACGCAGGATAAGCATTACTGCATCGCCTTTTTTTATTCCGTGTTGAACAAGAAAATTCGCAGTTTTATCGGAAGCTTTTTTTAAGTCTGCAAATGTAAAAACTTTTTCGTCTCCGTTGTCGTCACACCAAACCAAGGCTTTTCGGTTCGCTTCCGTACTGGCGTATTCATCTGCCACATCGTAGGCAAAATTAAAATTGTCTGGAATTGTGATTGCAAAATTTTCTTTTAATTCTTTGTATGTTTTATATGTGGTTTTTTCTTTGAGGAATTTTGTAAATAGCATATATTGTCCTTTGTGTCTTAAATATAAACCGCTCTGGTCAGTATTTTAGACACGGAAAACCCGTAAAAAGTTGCGTCATTTTTGCATTTTATGTCAAAATGACATTTTTGTCAATTATGTCAAGTAAGAGGAATAGTATGGGTTAATTTTGGAATTATTTGCAATTTTTATAGAGTGTCAAAATAATAAAATAGATTATCCGCAAAAACCTTGACTTTATTTAAAAGTTTTTGATATTCATCATTGTTGTAAATATCTTTTTTTTCTGTGTTTACAAAAAACTCATTACAAGTAAGAACGATTTTATCTTCATAAATTATTAAAGAAAAGTCAAACGACCCTATGTGCGGACTATTTAATGGAGTTATAATAGAACCTTTGATAGTTTTTGTAATTTCATCTTTAAAGGTAATAGTAGAACGAGAATTCTTTGTGGTATCCGCAAAATAAAACAAAGAAATATTAAAAAAAGGTTTGTTGTTTGTAATTGAATATTCAGCTATATATGGTGGTATGTCTTTTATTTTTTCGGTACTTATGCA
>JAZSMM010000006.1:0-3046 GCA_045535895.1 Treponema sp. | reverse complement strand
GTTCCGCCGCCTGCCGTCGCAAATTATCCGTATTTGAATCCGATGTTTGCTCAAACTGGCGTATTATAGAAATCTCTTTTTCCGATATGGAGGCAAAGGCAATATCATACATTTCTTTGTAGCGCAACTCCATCTCCTGGGCACGCTGCATAAGATTTTCCTGCAACGCAACAATTTCATTGTCGTTGTTGTTGGATATTGCTGTAATTTTTTCCGCAGTTTTTTCCGCATCCGCAATAGATGTAGAAAGAGATTCTTCCACAGCGGAAATCCTTTCAGAAATCCCACCATGAACACTTTCAAGTTTGTCTGTAAGTTCGTTCTGCACGGAAGAAATGCTTTGTCCAAGTTCGCTTTGCACAGAAGTCAATTCTTGTGCCAACTTGTCACGGGTTTCAGATATTCCTTCCATAACGGCATTGCGAACAGAAGACGAAAATTCAGCGGAATCATTTTTGGCAGCTTCAATTTTTGCAGTGAATTCGGATTGCAATGCATCAAGGCGTTGCTGTATATTCTGAGCCAAGGATTCCGCATTCTCATTGGAAAGTTGTGCAAAACGGGCAAGCGCATCCCGCTCCTTGTTTTCAACTTCTTGGATTGCCCTGTCATAAGCGTCCCGGTATTGTTCCTCCAAATCCTGAGCCCGCCTAAGCATTAAATCTTGGACAGCCGCAAGAGTTTGGCTGTTTCCTTTTGTCTCTGCGTCAAGTTTTTCCGCTGTTTTCTGAGTTTCATTCATAGAGGCATCCAAAGAAGCCTGTGCGGCAGACAACTTGTCCTGCATCAATGTTTGGAGAGCGTTTGTTTTTTCACCTGCTTCACGGCTGACCCTTTCCAAAACATTTTCAATGGCAGTTTGCAAGGCGGATATTTTTTCATGCGAGTTGAGTTCAAGTTGTTTGAAAGCCTCGTCGTCAAGTTGCTTTATCCTTTGGGAAGCGTTGGCGTATGTACTTTGGATTTCTTTGCGCAAATCCTCAAGAACCGCCTTGTTTTTTTCTACAGCCTGCACGGTTGACTCGTCAAGAGATTTTACCTGCTCATTAAACCGACCTAGCAAATCCGTGCCGATTTTTTTCAGCTGGTCGTCATTGACTTTGGAAAAATCATTGACTATGGAAGGAATCTTTTTTTCCAAAGCCACAACATTCTTGTAGTACTCGTTTACTTTTTTCTCCAGTTTGTCCATAGAAGAAGACTCTTTGCTCACCCGGTTCATGTTGTCTTCTAATCCGGCCGTCATTTGCATAACCTGGTTGAGCAAAGTCTTGTAAGAAGCTATTTTTTTGTCAATTTCATCAACAGCGGCTATTCTGGAAGCAAAATTCTTAGTGATGGCATCAAATTCCGCAACCTGTTTTTTTAGGCTGTTCACAGTGGCAATTGCATGGGTTTTTTCTTGGCTAACGTCCGCAATAACACTGTTCAATTGCTGAATTTGATTTTTAAACTCGGAATCCAAATTAACTTTGGCATTGTCAATGTATTTTTTTGCAAGATCGATGGAACGATTGTTTCTATCCTTGTAACGAAAAACCAAAATCACAAGAACAGAAACGCAAACAGAAAATGTAACTCCTAACAAAACAGACGACATAATGAAAATCTCCACCCAGCCATATGTCAACTACCTCAGTCCAGAATCAACTTCTGCAACTGGCGAAAGTTTTTAAACGAAATATCCGCCTCTGCCAAAGGCCTGTTCAACAACCTTCTCCACAGCGGCATAAAAAAAGCCGTTTTCATTCCGGCATTGGAAGCACCCTTGACATCCGCATTAACACTGTTGCCTACATACAAAACGTCAGAGGCAGGCATGTCAAGTTTTGCAGCCAAAAGCCCAAATGTATATTTAGAAGGTTTTAGCGCACCCAAGTCCTCCGACCCGCATATCACATCAAACAAAGATTCCGTTCCCCATATATCGCCTTTCTGCGCCGGCGGAAAATCAGAAAGGATGGCCAGTTTAAGCCCGGCTTCTTTCAACGCAACAAATGTTTCCTTTATATGCGGGAAAGGCTTTACTTTCTTCAAATAAGGAGCAAGCCCTTCATATACTATGGTCTTTATTTTATGCTTTGCGGAAGAAACATCCGTTTTCAACTCCAATGCGAGCAACCTTGCTTGGTACTCGTAAAAATCACCCAACGGAGCGGTACGGTGAAGAACAGAACGTACTTTTGCATATTTGAGAAAAAAAAATATGTTTTTCAGCACATAAGGAACAATGCGAACATACAAACGCCAGTTGGCATACAAAGTTCCGTCTATGTCGAATGCAACCGCCTTGACAGCATTTTTCATCTCACCATTATATTATATTTAAAGCAAACCTGTCCATATCCAAACGCAGGCTGAAACAACCATTTTGCAAGTTGCAATTTTATTTCCTCTTTGACCGCCAACGGCAATAAAGATTCTGGAAATATTTTTATGGAACCAGAATCCACCTGCCCGGACGGAAGCACTCCAAAACTAATTTTTACTTCTCTGGAACTGTCTATCAACTTTTCGTTTTCGGCTGAAATCAAAATCGCAGGTTTTTCTGGAACCAAAAGGAATCTTGCCTCTCCTTCCAATGTGGGCATCTGAGTTCCTGATTGATATGAATTTTCCGACTTGTCCATAGAATCATCTATGATAACGGAGTATTTGAATTTTCCACCATCACTTGCCATGTGAGAACCTTTTTCTGTGATTTCTTTTATCGCAACAACTGTAGACGACGACACTTCGCCATCTTCAACCGCAACATCACCGTCAAAAACAAAAGCGGTATTCAAACCTTCGTTTTCGGACTCATAACCTTTGACCGCAGAACCAAAAAGGCTGGAATTTGTTCCTTGCAAAGATTTTTTTTCTATGACTTCATCTGTTTTCGAACCTGCAGACGAAACCTCCACGGAATTTTGGGAAAACACGGAATCCCAATCCACCTTGGAAACGTCAACCGGATTCTTTTGGGTGGCAGAATTTTCTGCCATAAGTTGTTCCATGGATTTCACCAATGCCATGGAACCACTTTCTTAAGTCGGAGGCCAAG
>JAZSMM010000227.1:0-4362 GCA_045535895.1 Treponema sp. | reverse complement strand
TCCAGTTGCGCATATTCGGCGTGCCAGTAGCTGGGCTCATTTTAGAAGTGATGCCGGAAAAAAAATGATGATAATAGAAAATGCGGACCGTATGCAAGAAAGTGTTCGCAACGCTCTTCTAAAGATATTGGAGGAACCTCCAGAAGATGTGGTTTTCATCTTAACCACATCGCGGCGTAATGCGATTATACCTACGATTCTTTCCAGGGTGAGAACATACAATTTTGTCGACAGAAATGCTTCTGCCCAGGAAGAGGTAATCAGGAGGGTCTTTCATGGTTCCACTTCAGTTTCTTCCGTGAATTCATACCTTCAATCTTTTTTGCCGGTAGAGCCTTCTGTTTGTGCGGAGGCAGGGCGTAAATTCGTGACGCTGATTTCGCAAGACAGGTTCCCAGACATAGAGGCAACTGTCAAAAATTGTGAAAATTTTGAGCCAAGAATTCTGTTGAATGTGTTCTTGGGTGGAATAACAGGTTACCTTAGGGATGCGACACTTGGCGATTCCATGTCAAGCAAGGACGAACCGATTCAAATAGCCCGTGTACGCTCAGGAGAACTTGCCGCAGAAGGCCTGAAGGCTGTGCATGAATGTATAAACCATGTCAACGTATTCAATCAGAGCGTTCATTCCGCCTTGGAATTATTGGCTTCGGATTTGTCTTGCGCTTTTAGAAAATATGGAGTTGATGTAAATCTATGACAGGTTTTGAAAAGCGAATCTCAGGTAAATTGTCTAAGTTGAACGACGAGCAAGTTGAACAGGTGTTTGATACGTTAAATGAAGGCCGTGAGATGGTAAAGGCGGTATTGGATTCGTTGCTTACGGGTTTGATAGTGTGTGACAATGCATTCCGCATAATAGTTATAAACAAAAGCGCTTCCAAGTATATTCCTTTTACCACTACTGCCACCAGATTACATTCCACCAAAATTCCTGTGTGGAATCTCGTTTTGGACTGCGATGTTTCTGATTTTTTACATTCTGCATTCAAAAAAGGAAGTTCGTCCGTATGCCGTGAATTCACTTTGGAAGCAACAGGTGGAAAACTTCGCTTCATATCCATAAGCTTGATTCCGTTTGTTCGCAAAAACAAAATAGAAGGAACAATAATTGCAATTGACGATGTTACGGAAAAAAGGAGCCAAGAAACACAACTTCGCAGAATGGAAAGCCTCGCCAGCCTGACCACGCTGGCTGCCAATGTTGCGCACGAAATAAAAAACCCGTTGGGAAGTATAAGCATTCACATTCAACTTCTTCAAAAAGCAATCCAAAAAGCAAGACAGACGGATGGCTTGTTGCCTAATGAAAAATTCCTGGAAAAATATCTTAATGTAGTAAACGAAGAGATATCCCGCTTGAACGGAATTGTCGTGGACTTTTTGTTTGCAGTTAGACCTGTTAATGCGAGTCTTTCGCTTTATGAGCCGAATGAGTTGTTGATCCAATTTCTTGATTTTTGTCGCCCTGAGTTGGCAGAAAAAAAGATAGAACTGCAAATAAATTTAACGGAGTCCGCACCAAAGTTGTTGTTGGACGAAAAGTTGTTTAGGCAGGTTGTCCTTAATATCGTGCAGAATGCCCAGGCAGCAATGAGCCAAGGCGGAATATTGTTGGTGAGTACATTGGTGAAGGACGACCTTTTTATATTGACTATCGCGGACAACGGCATAGGCATGGACGAGGAAACATCTTCTCATATCTTTGAACCGTATTTTACCACAAAAACTGCGGGAACCGGACTAGGGCTGACTATGGTTTATAAAATCATAAAGGAATTTTCTGGTGACATAAGAGTTCAATCCGCCTTGGGGAAAGGAACGATTTTTTCCATTAGCATTCCCGTTCCTCAACGAGAACGCAGGCTTTTGGGATTCTCAAAGGAAAAAGGCTGAGATGAAATTTACAATATTGATTATCGACGACGAGAAAAATATTAGAGAAGGGCTTGGCTCTGCATTGGAATTGGACGGATACAACATTCGCCTTGCGGAAAATGGAGAGCAAGGGCTTAAATTCATAGAAAAAGGTGACATTGATTTGGTGATTACAGATCTGCGTATGCCTGGGATGTCCGGCGAGCAGGTTATTGCCAAAGTAAAAGGGGAAAGTCCTGCTATCCCTGTGATTGTTCTCACTGGTCATGGCAGCATAGATAGTGCGGTGGACGCTATGAAAAATGGGGCGTATGACTTTTTGACCAAACCACTGAATCTTGACAGGCTTTCGCTTATAGTTAAACGAGCCTTGACTAGACGTGAGCTTGAAATCCGACATTCCACTTTGCAGGAAGATTTGAACGCAAAAACCTCTTTTGAGTCAATAATCGGTAAAAGTGGTGAAATGCAGAAAATTTTTCAAATCGTACGAAAAGCCGCTGCGTCCAAAGCCTCCGTGCTGATTACAGGAGAAAGCGGTACTGGCAAAGAGCTTATAGCCAACGCCCTGCATAATCTTTCTCCAAGACGCGATAATCCGCTCGTTAAGGTTCATTGCGCTGCTCTTTCAGAGTCCCTCTTGGAAAGCGAATTATTTGGGCATGAAAAAGGCGCTTTTACAGGGGCTTTGGCAAGAAAACGTGGTCGTTTTGAGCTTGCCAACAACGGGACGATTTTTTTGGACGAAATCGGGGAAATTGACCAAAACGTCCAAATAAAGATTCTTCGTGTTCTTCAGGACAAGCGTTTTGAAAGGGTAGGTGGCGAGGAAACCGTGGAAGTTGATGTCCGAATAATTGCCGCTACAAACCGTGACTTGGAGAAGGAAATACAGGAAGGTAGATTTCGCGAGGACTTGTTCTATAGATTGAATGTAGTTCACATTCAAGTACCACCACTGCGGGACAGAAAAGACGACATTCCTTTGCTTTTATCTTCCTTTTTGGACGAATTCGCGAAAGACAATGATAAAAAAATCACGGGGATTGATTCTCGCGCCAAATCGGCTCTTTATAAGTATGATTGGCCCGGCAACATTCGTCAATTAAGGAATTGCATGGAAAGTGCTGTCGTCATGTGTGGTGGCGATGAAATAAAACTGGAGGATTTGCCTCCTTCTGTAAGCGGAGCAGTGGACGGCAATGTTATAGCTGTACCCGCCGGAATTACTCTTGCTGAAGCCGAAAAAATAATCATTCAGCAAAACCTGGCTGAAAACAAAGGCAATAAATCCAAAACTGCCGATATATTGGGAATAGGACGTTAGACGCTGCACAGGATACTGGAAGAGTATGACATTTGAATTGGCAGATTTAATTCCTTTTTCGGACACTTGACTAACTCCAAAGTGTTTGATAACATATTTGCGTTGCAAAATCATTGCAACACAACACTTTATGGAACTTTTTTTGTTTGGGGGTTTCCTTTGGCAGTAAAACAATCGTCTGCGGAAAAAAGGCATAGGCAAAGCGAGGAACGTCGCTTGAGAAACAAGGCTGCAAAAAGTGCTGTGCGCACCAGTGCAAGAAAATATGTAGAGGCTGTGCACGCTAAAGACGCAGAACTTGCGGCGGCAAGATTGAAAATCCTTGTAAAAGAACTTGATACAGCTGGTGGCAAAGGTATTTTGTCCAAGAATTCTGTTTCTCGAAAAAAGTCTCGCATGATGAAGTTGTATAACGCTTCATTCAATACTGCCGCGAACTAATTTTTTTGGTTGGGGATGTCGTTTTTTGATGGCATCCCTAATTTTATCTACATGATACTTGTCTGAAAGATTACGGAGAAGTCTTATGTACTCAAAGAAAATAACAAAATATGATTTAGTGGATTTGGTTCGGCAAGACACGGGTGTAGAAAGACGTGTCGTGCAAATGGTTTTTGATTCAATCCTTGAACACACAAAGGACTCTTTAAAAAAAGGATCTACCATAGAATTGCGAGGTTTTGGGACGTTTGAGCTTAGGTTGCGGAAAGCGAGAAACAAGGCTCGTAATCCCAAGACAGGGGATGTTCTTTCCGTTCCTCCGCATTATGTTGTGGTATTCCGTTCCGGGCAAGATTTGAAAAAAACGGTTTGGGATTTACCATATGAGGAGTAATTGTATATAATGGATATTGTTCGCCGTGGAGAGGACAGCGGACTTTCCCCGTTGAAGAAATTTTTCTTCTCGCTTTTGTTGCTCGGTCTTTCCATATTGTTTTTTGCTCTCCCTCAACCTAATTTATTTTCAGAACTAGGTTTTCCCCTTTTTGCATACATTGCTTTTGTTCCATTGTTTTTACTTGTGCGTTTGGTCTCATGGAAGACTGTATGGATTTACGGGCTTTTTTATGGGGTGGGTTCATATTGCCTGTTCACATACTGGCTTGCAACTTTTCATCCGATGGGAATATTTGTTATTTCCTTTATGTATGGGC
>JAZSMM010000198.1:0-4265 GCA_045535895.1 Treponema sp. | reverse complement strand
CCCCTCGGCAAAAATGTTGTCATGGATTCAGACGGAAGAACCATCCTTGCTGCTTGCAATGGACAGGTTCTTTTGGTTGGAGACAAGATAAATGTAGAACCTGTCATGGAAATTGAAGGCGATGTGTCCATCAAAACGGGAAACATCACTTTCCTTGGAACTGTAATTGTCAAAGGGAACGTTGATGACGGATTCAACATCAAAGCATCCGGAAACATTGAAGTGTATGGTACTGTAGGTCGATGTTCTTTGATTGCGGATGGAAATATTATTGTTTCGCTTGGTATAATGGGGCGTGACGAAGGTGTAGTTCTGGCAGGGAAGTCTCTTTGGGCGAAATTCATCCAAAATACATCTGTCACGGTGGAAGAATATGTAATTGTCGCAGACGGAATAATAAATTCAAATGTGACGGCAAAAAAACGCATTTTGTTGCAAGGTAAACGTGCCTCCATCATAGGAGGGCATTTGTTTGCAACAGAGGAAATAAGCGCAAAGACAGTCGGCAGCAGCGGTGGTGGTAGCGAAACCGTTCTTGAAGTTGGTTTTGATCCGCAGTTGAAACAGCGTTTGCTTGTTTTGATTGAATCAAAAGAAACCTTGAACAAACAATTGGAAGACACAAATCTGAACATTCAAACCCTTGAAAACATGAAAAAAGTCAGGCGTTCTTTGTCTTCAGAAAAAGAGGAAAACCTTAATAATTTGTGTACCCGTCGTGACGAGATAATGACGGAGATAAAAAACAATGAAGAGGAATTGCAAGATATCCAAACAAGACTTCAAGAACTCAAGGTCATTGGCAAAGTTTCTGTTTCCGGCACAGTTTATGCCGGTGTCAAGATTTTTGTCCGAGATGTAAAAGATGAGGTTCGTACGGATGTAAAAAGCGTTACGTTCTTTTATGAAAATGGATTTGTTCGGCGTGGTAAATATGAAGCCCCCGACCTTTCCATAACAAAGCAGGTTTTGGATGGCTATAGCTCCAATTGATTTGCAGACTTTATATTCACAATTGGAAAATGTCTCCAAAACGGTTGTCCATCAGCAACAAGGTGTTCAGCTTTCAAATGCCATACAGCAGGAAACCAATGCGAGGCAGGTTGCGGAAAAAAATACGGCTGTTCAACAACTTAAGAACGAGAACACCGATGTCATTTCTGTAAGAGATAGAAAAGCGTCAAAGGATGACAAGGGAAGTTCTGAAGGAAAAAACAACAAACAAGAAAACCAAGATCAGACAGAAAATCAAACAAGCTGTCGTTTTGAAGATCCGAATTTGGGAAGATATGTAGATATTTCCGGGTAACAATATGTCGACAATTGTAATGTATTTTGTTTTTGGTCTGAACATTCTTTTATGGGTTGTTTTTTTCATTCAATTTAAAAAAAAATATTCTGCACAAAAAATCCTTAACGAGATTGAAGAAAAAGTTGAAGACCTCATCAAACAAATAATACGAGAGGCAGACAGAAGCATAACCCTTATTGACGCCAGACGCAAAGGACTGCAAAAATTACTGGAAGAAGCCAAACGCTACACAGAATTGGCTTCCTCTGAATTGGAAAAAAAGGCTCGCAGCCAAAGTATCATGGATGTGTTGCAGCCAAAACAGAAAAAGACAAGGGAAAAGTCTTATTCTTCTGAACCTTCTGTATTGCAGCAGAATCTTTTTTTTGGGGATATGGAAACACCATATGACTCTTTGTTGGAAAATCAGGCAGACGAGGTGGATATTTCAGAAGATGTGGCATCTTACATGACGACTTACAAACCTGTGACAAGGAGTACTTATTCCATGCCCAAAATCATTCCTGCAGCAGAGCCGATTAAAATTGAAAAAGATACAAGAACAAAAGTTTTAGAGTTGTCTGCAGAAGGTTTTTCTCCGGAATTGATTGCCGCAAAGTTAGAGGTATCCATAACAGAAGTTCAATTGATTATCGACATGTATGGAGTATGATTCTTAAATAAAAAAAAACCCGCACCTAATTGGTACGGGTTTGCCGCCGGTTGGAATCGAACCAACGACACAAGGATTTTCAGTCCTTTGCTCTACCGACTGAGCTACAGCGGCAAGATGTTGTTATGATATATGTTATTGCATAAAATGTCAATACATACTTTAAAAATATTGTGTCATATGTTTTGTTGTGTTATAATTCCTAAAACTTTTTCAAGGAGGTTTTTATGTTGAAAAAAATAGTTCTTATGGCGGTTTGTGGTACGTTTATCATGTCCGCATCTTTTTCACAAGGTCTATCGATTAACACCGAAGTTGTGTCAAGCGGATTGGATATTTTTTCTGTTGATTTGCTTGACACGGTTCCAAATGTAGCCGTCCAACAGGGAGTTTGGGCGGACGCTTGGATTGGCAAGTTGATTCCTAGTGTTCCGCCTCATCTTGGAGGTGGTCTCACAGTTGGAATAGCCCAGTTGGATTCGAAAGGACTTAATGTTGCCATTGACGAATTGAATGCGACCATAAGTCAACTTGGTCCTGAAATACCAGAAGTTTCGGACAAATTGTTTCTTCCGACAATTACAGCGGACTTGCGAATAGGCGGGCTTTTCCTCCCATTTGATTTAGGAATAAGCGTTATGAAGATTCCAACGGTGAATCTTAAGATGTTGGGTTCTGGTGTATCCCTTGATTTCTTTACTGTGGGTGGTTCTTTGCGCATTCCTCTTATGCAGGGAAATGTCATTCTTCCAAAGATTTCTTTGGGTGCGGGGTTCATGTATAGCAAAGGTTCTGTCAATGTCGAGGCAAAAGATGATTTTGCATATGTAAGTACAGATTTTGATTCTAAGACTTTGTTTCTTGAAGCTCAAATCTCAAAGACAATACTTTTTGTTACACCTTTTGTAGGTTTCCGTGGTATTTTGTCTGAATCAACAAGTAGTTGGGATTGGAAAGTTGCCGCGGGACTGCCTTTTGAACAAGCCGGCAGCGGAAAGGGTTCCAAGTCGTTCACCGATGATTTTATGGACAATCTACAATACCAAGTATATTTTGGTGCTTCTTTGAATGTTTTCATAATTCATACAACTGTAAGCGCTTCCTATGATTTTAAAAACAGTATTTGGGGCGGCAACCTTAGTTTGCGTGTTAATCTTTGATGAATAGATTTTCATTGGATTGATGTTTGGCGAACTTCCGTGTTGTGGCGGACGTTCGCCATATTTTTTTACATGCATAAAAGTCTTGTGTTGATTTGGTTAATGCCTTATAATACATGACTATGAGATGGTTGATTGTATCGTTGTCTTCGAAAAAAGCTGATTTAGAGGGAATTAAAAATCTTGTGTATTCCCATGGTGCAGAAGTTTGTGAGTTCAATATTGATTCCGAATATTCCTTGGATTTTTTCAAGGCCGTCGCTGATTGCGAGTATTGTGTATGGCTTGACAAGGCTATGCCTTTTTCCCGTTCCGCAAGTGCGGAAACAGCGTATTCTGTAGGATACTTAATTGGAAAAGATGTTCCTTTTTTCTGTGTATGTGACACGCCTGATAAAAAAGTGCATTTGTCTTCTGATAACTGCCAGTTTTTTTCATCTGCAACCCAACTGGAAAAGATTCTTTCTGAAAAATTTCCTGAATTTCTTGAGCGTGAAAAACAAAAGCACGCTCGCCAAGCTCTGTTAGAAGCCGGAATTCCTTTTAATCCTGACAGTTTTGCTTTCCATATAGCGGCGGACAACAAAGACGAATGCAACCTTTTTATAGACGCTGGAATAGACGTGAACAGTCTGGATGCAGCCGGAACACCTATGTTGTGTGTGGCCGCCAGACACAACCGTAAATTAATGATAGAAAAATTACTTGATTTGGGTGCAGACATAAATGCCGTTTCAAAAGACAGAGGTTATTCCCCTGTTATGGATGCGGTTTGGAAATCCAATGCAGAAATTGTTGAGTATTTGGTTAAGAAAGGGGCAAACCTTAGTTATATAAGTCGTGACGGACAGCCTGTCCTTGTTCTTGCTGTTGGAACAGGAAACGAACAAATATGCCGTATGCTTGTTGATAACGGTGCAGATCCATCCGTGTGTGATTCTATGGGTATGTCCGCCCTTGCATATGCAAAATTGTTCAAAAAAACGGCGCTCATACCTCTTTTTGAGGCGTACACAAAATGAAACCATGTGTGGCCTTTACAGGTGCTGGCACAGGAGGGCATATTTACCCCGGGTTGGCCGTCGCAGACGAATTTAAATCTGTTTCCAAAACCAACGACGCAACGGATTACAAGATTGTT
>JAZSMM010000141.1:0-1529 GCA_045535895.1 Treponema sp. | reverse complement strand
AACGTTCAATTGTAATGACTTCAAGATTTTTGTGGACATATTCCGCTGTTGCCAGATTCACAAAAGATGCAAAATATTTAGAAATGGCAGATTTTGCATACAAAGTAATAATCGAAAAATATTTTGACAAGGAAAACGACGGAGTTTATTGGTCAATTATGCCAGACGGAACTCCAAAAGTAGATAAAAAACAAATCTATGGCGAAGCATTCTGTTGTTATGGACTTTCAGAATATGCTGCAGCTGTTCAAGAACTTAAAAAAGATGAAGAACTAGCTGCAACAGCAATGAACAAAGCCCTTGATATTTACAACCTTTTAGAAAATCACGCCTTAGACAAAGAAAACGGTGGGTACATTGAAGCTTGTGCAAAAGATTGGTCCCAAACAAACGATATGATTCTTTCCCCAAAAGATATGAACTGTCCAAAATCAATGAACACAAATCTTCACGTTATGGAAGCCTATACAAATCTTTACAGAACATTGCCTGTAGTTTTTGCAGACTCAAAATCTATTCAAGCAGAAGTAGGCCAAAGCCTTGCAAACTTAATAACAGTTACACAAGAAAAAATCGTTCAAAAAAACGCCCATCTTGGAATGTTTTTTGATATGGATTGGAATCTCCTTGCAGACGAAATTTCCTACGGCCACGACATTGAAGCAAGTTGGTTACTTTGGGAAGCGGCCTGCGAATTAAAAGATGAAGAACTAAAAGAACAAATCCGTGACGATGTAATAAAAATGGCAGAAGTTGCCCTAGACGAAGGCTTTGACAAAGAAAACGGATGTCTTGAAAATTTCTTATTGCACAGCACAACAAACCCAAAACGCGACCGAACACGAGTTTGGTGGAATCAAGCCGAAGCAATGAACGGATTTTATAACGCATGGCAAATGACCGGCCACCAAAAATACCAAGAAGCCTGCATCCAACAATGGAACTGGATTCAAAACTACCAAGTAGACAAAACAAACGGCGAATGGTGGTCTGCTCTCGACCAAAGCGGCACTCCAATCCTCGCCGAAGACAAAGGCGGAAACTGGAAAACAAGTTACCACAACGGAAGAACATGCCTAGAATTACTCCGCAGAAGCCAAGAATAATTTTATTAATAAGTAGGGGGTTCCGGTAAATAGAAAATGCTACAAAACTCTTATCAGAGTTTTGCTTAACGCAATTTCCATTTACCGTCGGCTGTTCCGAGGCTCGGTATCCCTCGGCCCCCTGTCGCAACCTGAACGGTTGCTAAAGATTTGCTCCCGCAGGTCGCAAACTTTACAGGGTGGCTGCCTTCGGCACCTCTCCATAGCCTAACCCGACCAGTCATTCCCACACCAATAAATCCTGTCATTGTTGCAATAACTACCCCTGGCATTCCCGCACTAGATGCGACAATCTTTCCCCACAATCTCCAAAAATAAAACAAAATGCCATACAATAGCGCAACATCTATTTCAAAGCGTTTCACCTTGCCCTCACCCAAAACAAATCAAAAAAAAACAAAAACGACCTAATAATCAGGTCAT
>JAZSMM010000157.1:0-2486 GCA_045535895.1 Treponema sp. | reverse complement strand
AGGAACGGCTTTTCCTGCTACGCAGAATCTTCCCCCGTTTCCTGTACTATGACAGAGTATGGGATTTTAAACGTACTCTTTTGCAGCCGCCACTGCCCTTGCGGCGGGGTTATCTTATCGTTATAATTGAAAAAGTGCGTTTGTTCCGAAAAATCGGTACGTTTATTGATAAAATTCAAGGAGTTTAAATATGGAAGTTCGAGTTCGCTATGCCCCGTCCCCAACAGGAATGCAACATATTGGTGGAGTTCGCACCGCTCTTTTCAACTATCTTTTTGCCAGAGCAAATGGCGGCAAATTTATTCTTCGGTTGGAAGACACAGACCGTACACGGTTTGGACAAGAATATGTCCAAAACTTGTATAACACACTTGAATGGCTCGGCATAGACTGGGATGAAGGCGGCGACAAAGGCGGCGAATACGGTCCTTATGTTCAGTCTGAACGCTTTGAACTTTACAAAAAATATGCAGAAGAATTAGTCGCAAAAGACCAAGCGTATTATTGTTTTTGCGACGCAGAACGCCTTGACAGAATTCGTTCAATCCAGACAATGAACAAAATGCCACCCGGATATGACAGAAACTGTCGTCATCTTACTTCAGAAGAAATCAAAGCGAATTTGGATGAAGGCAAACCTTATGTAATCCGCCTCAAAGTTCCGCTAGAAGGAGTTACAAGGTTCAAAGACGCTTTGCTTGGCGACATAGAATGGAAAAACGAAGACATAAATCCGGACCCAGTCCTGCTAAAAAGCGACGGCTTTCCTACATATCATCTTGCCAACATTGTGGACAACCATTTTATGAAAATAACCCACGTAATGCGTGCTCAAGAATGGATTCCTTCTACTCCGTTGCATGTAATCATGTACCAAGCCTTTGGCTGGGAACCTCCAATGTTTTGTCATCTTCCAATGGTAATGGGACAGGACGGACAAAAACTTTCCAAAAGGCACGGTGCAACCAGCGTGAACGAATTTCGTGCTCGTGGTTATCTCCCAAAGGCATTGATAAACTACGTCGCAATGTTGGGTTGTTCCTATGAAGACGGCCGTGACATTTACGACCTTTGTGACTTTGAAAAGTTATTTAAACTTGAACATTTGAACAAAGCCCCGGCGGTCTTTGATTACAAAAAACTTGAATGGTTCAACGGTCAGTATATGCGCACAATGAGCGACGAAGAACTTTACAATGCAACTCTTCCATTTATAACAGGCACAGGAGATGCCACCATTCCAATAAACGCAAGCGAACAATTTCCTGCCCCAAAAGTGGGTTCATCTGTTTCAGGTGTTTCCTTGGATTCATACGGGAAACCCATTGCAGCCGGTTTGACCACAGAAGAAACAAAGGCGAAATTAATGCAGCTTATGCCACTTATCAAAGAACGATTGCATTTTTTGTGCGATGCCGCAGAAATGGTGAGGTTTCTGTTTACAGAACCGGCTGTGCCTCCAGTTGAACAGATTGTTCCAAAGAAACTGGACGCTGCTAAGACAAAAGAAATCCTGCAAGCAAGCATGGATTTCATCCGTTCCATAGAATCCATGGACGAACAAGCAGCCGATTCCCTTGCCCGTGAAACAGCGGAAAAACTTGGCGTAAAACTTGGAGATTTTATGATGCCAATTAGAATGGCTGTTACAGGCAGCAGGGTAAGTCCGCCTTTGGTAGGTTCAATCAAGATTTTAGGTACAGAAAAAGCTCTTGAACGCACAGAGCGAACAATCGCTGCTTTTTAATTTCTGTGATAGATTTGCAAGCCGAGCAAGAGAAAAAAGTCCGCTGCTTATTGGTATATGAACCCGACAGCATTGGCAATGAATTGGGCGGTCTTGTTTCTGCTTTGGACATGGAAATTGCAGAAAGCCTTGTCTTGCCTTCAAAAACCCCACAAGGAAATATTGCACGTTACGGCGTGGGAACAGGGAAAGCTCAACAGATATGCAACTTGGCAAAAGATTTGCAGGCGGACTGTATAATTTTTGACTCGCAGATAACTCCTACCAGACAACGCAACTGGGAAAACTTGACGGGGATTCCAGTTTTTGACAGGCATGAAGTGATTCTGCGTATTTTTGCTCGCCGTGCCAAAACAAAAGAAGCCGTTCTCCAAGTGGAACTGGCCAGCCTTGCCTACTCGTTGCCACGGCTAGCCCATTCCTACGGCGACATGGCACGACAACGTGGCGGCAGTTATGGTTCCAAAGGTGCAGGGGAAACAAAACTTGAATTGGACCGTCGTAGCGTTCAGTCCAGAATTGCACAGGTAAAACGCGACTTGGAAAAAGTCGTCAGGGAACGCAACACGCAAAGAAAAAAACGGACTCGTGTTCCTTTGCCCGGCTGCGCCCTTGTGGGCTATACAAATGCCGGAAAATCCAGTTTGCTCAATGCTTTGACCGGTTCTGATGTTCTTGCCAAAGACCAACTTTTTGCCACTCATGACCCTACAACCCGGCGGCTTGCAATTCCCGGTGG
>JAZSMM010000229.1:0-3368 GCA_045535895.1 Treponema sp. | reverse complement strand
CTTGGCTCACAGAACGACATGGCTACGATCCGACTTTTTGTGTGGCTTTCGTCTTTGTTTGCGGGCGGAAAGGTGAGGAAAACTTACCTTGCTGTTGCGGAAAAACCTGCAATCCCTTTGGAAAACAAAAAAGGAATTTTGTCCTGCCACATGGTTTTTGACAAAAGAAAGCAAAAAGCGTTTATAACCACCGGAAACACAAAAGGTGCAAGGCAGGCTGTGATGTCGTACCAAATTCTGGGAGAAGGGCAACGTTATGTCTTTGTCCAGGCACAACCAAAGACCGGGCGAACCCATCAAATCAGGTGCCAGCTTGCGAAAATTGGGTTGCACATAAAAGGTGACGTGAAATATGGTGCCAAACGTACGGAAGCCAACGGTGGAATAAGGCTTTGTGCGTGGAAGTTGGCTTTTGAAAACCCAAAGACAAAGAAAACCATGGAATTTGAGTCTTTGCCGCCTGTGATGGATTCTTTGTGGAAAGTCTGTTTTGACGTGATAAACGGCTGTGATGACGGAAAAAATATATGAGCAGAAAAAAATCTATCCAACAAGAAAAACTACAGGGCCTGTGCGGCTTTGAACGGTATTACGCCCAGCTTTACGGCGAGCGATGGGAGACCTTGAGAAACTCTTTGACAGCGAAAAAAAACGACACCGAATGGTTTGTGAGCCCAGAGTGCAGAGAACTTCCGGCGTATAGACTTGACAGGGCAAGCGTACTTGCGGCTTTGTCGCTTCCTGTGCGGGGGGCAAAGAACATACTTGACATGTGCGCAGCTCCTGGTGGAAAAAGCCTTGTGATTGCTTCTATGATGGACGGTGAGGCAAGCCTTGTTTGCAACGAGCGTTCCCATGAAAGAATGATGCGCCTTGTGCGTGTGGTCGACGAACATATGGACAAGGAAACAAGAAGCCGGGTGAGCGTTGCTTGTGCGGACGGGGCGAAGTTGTGCCTAAAGCAAACAGAATGTTACGATAGAATCTTGCTGGACGCACCTTGTTCCAGCGAACGCCATGTGATTTCCTCTGAAACGCACCTTGCCAAATGGTCGCCTTCAAGGACAAAGACTTTGGCTGTGGCGCAATGGGCTTTGCTTTCTTGCGCGTACAGGCTTTTGAAGGCAGGCGGAATGCTTTTGTACGCAACCTGTGCCCTTTCTCCCTTGGAGAACGACGGGGTTGTAGGACGCTTGCAGAAGAAATTCGGCGGCGTGGAGTTTTGTGATTCCATTCCCTTTGCCATGGAATCCGCAGAAAAAGCGAAAGCCCATTTTGACGGGGTTCTGCCACCTGCGGAAAGAACTGAATTCGGCTTTCAGGTTTTGCCTGACAGCGCGGACGGAGCCGGTCCTTTGTATTTCAGCTTGATAAAAAAGACTTCACTCTGACACAGGGTAGAAACATTCTTGTATGATTGAGTCTATCTCAAGGTCGCTTGTCGTGGCATGAAGCCGTTTTTTGGGGACGAATGTCAACTTCCAGTTGTCGGTCTTTTCGTTGTATTCCAACTGGGGGACGAGTTCCGCTTTGTGCTCGTACATGAACCAACATTGCAGATAGATGAACTCTCCGCCGGTTGTGTACCGCTCTCGCTTGGTGAGAGGGGATTCTATCACTGGGGATTTGATGTAGGTTTCCGGGCTGCCCATCTTTTGGTTTACTTCATGAACTGCGTGGTAAAGGTTGTACGCACTTACAAGGTTTTCCTTGTCACGTTCCAACTGGTCTGCAATGGCGGAACTTTTGCCGAAGACCTGAAAAGGAGAGATGAACTTCTTGTATGTTTCTATGACGGATTTTTTGTAGCGTTCTTTTTCCGGCAAGATGAAGTCCGCTTCTTTTGTCTTTCCTTCCAGAAATTGCGGGTCTTTGCCACCGCTTTTTCGAAACCGCCTGAATTTGTCCTCAAAGTCGCTTACGGCTTGTCCCAACGTCAAAGTCTTTTCCATACTTTTATTGTAATGCCTGAATAAAGAAAAAACAAGGATTGCTTATGCTTGTGCAAGTACATGGATCATTGGCTTTAGTATGTTCAGTGTGGGTTCGTCCAGCTTTTGCAGGTCCTTTAGTATGACTTGGATTTCTTTTTGTTTTTGGCTTTGTTGGAAGTCCTTTCCAGTGACAAGATACTCCACGCTGACATCCAGAGCCTGTGCTATTTTTACTGCTGTTTCTACATTTGGCAACGACCCCCTTGCGTCTATATAGGAAAGGAAAGTGCTGTTGCTGATTCCAAGCATTGTGGATAATTCCTTTATGGTGATTCCTTTGTACTCAATTTCTTCTCTTAGTCTTTCCCTGAATGTCATAATGCATGATAACAAAATATTGATGTTGTAAACTTTACAGAACCAATATTTTGATGTATATTGTGCTTGTAACATCAATAAATTGATGCAATGTTGTAAAGTTACATTATTTTATTGATGAGTGAATCTATTTTTCTTGGAGGAATAAAAAATGAAGAAGATTCTTGGTTGTATGGTTTTCGTACTGGTTTTGGCTGTGGTTGTCGTTGGGTGTGCTAGTTCTCCTGAACGACAGGCTGCAAAACAACGAGAAGCCGCATTAGCTGCATTGGAACCGGTTAGAACGATTCCAGAAAAGCGACCGGATTGGGTTGATTCATTGCCCATTTCAAACAAAGAACTTGCTTTTGTTGGTGTAAGTAATCAGTATGCTACAGATTCAGAAGCAAGAAGCGTGGCGCAATCAGATGGAAGAAATCAGCTTGTAAAATATTATGGTACTTTGATTTCTGACAAGGGTAGAACTGCAACGGCTAGTTATGGAATTACAAGTGATGTGTTCGATCCACAGGTTGCATCACAAGAATTGGAAGAATACATTGCCGAAGGTCTTGCCAAGAATCTTCCTGCACATGAATTCTATACAGAAATATATATGACTGTAGATGCAAAGACCGCATACAAGGTATATGCACTAATGTTGATTGATAAAGCTACAGCGGACAAAACTGCACAGGAATATTTGGACCGAAAGGCAAAAGAATATCTTGATCAAGCTAGCGCTGAAAAAGATGCAGAAAAACGTCAGCAGCTTGAAAAAGCAGCGGAATTTTTTGGTGGAACATTGCAATCTTCGATGTTCTAAAAGAGGTTTGTTTATGATACGGGAAAGATTGGTTTTAATGTTTTTTTGTTTTTCGGTATTTATTTTTACTGGTTGTTTGACATTTGAAAAAATAGAAAATCAAGAAAACTTAAAAGAACAACATTATAACAAAATATTTGTCGAATCTTTTCCGAGTATTCGTCCAGACTGGGTGGATTCTGTCCCCCAGTCTGACAATGACTTAGTTTTTGTTGGTGTTTCAAATTATCTTGCAAATGAAGCAAATGCTC
>JAZSMM010000134.1:0-2249 GCA_045535895.1 Treponema sp. | reverse complement strand
TGGAAACGGGTTCCCCAATATATTCAGAAATTTCTTCCGCCGTGGCTTCTCTACCATACTCCTGGGTGAGCATTTTCGCAATCATAAAGCATTTGTTTATTGTGTTCAGCATATGCACAGGTACACGAATTACCCTGCCCTTGTCCGCAAGACTTTTTATTATCGCCTGCCGAATCCACCATATTCCATATGTTGAAAACCTGCAGTTGTACTCACTCTGGAAGCGGTCAACCGCCTCCAACAATCCTATGTTTCCCTCGTCAATCAAATCAATAAGGGAAAGCCCTCTATGCTGATATGTTTTTGCAACAGACACTACCAAACGTAGATTGGAATGAACCATCTTGTTTTTCTGTTCCTTAAGTTCTTTTTCAAGACGACTTATTTCACTCTCTTTGAAAAATTCTTCATTTGCGGCAACAGGAGTTGTCTGCAACTCCATCAACTGCTTCTTTATGTTTTGTATGTTTGCCGCAACTTCATGTTCCTCTTCAGGAGACAAAAGTTTATAACGTGAAATCTGCTTAAGGTACAAAGCCAAAGGTTCCAGTTCATAAGAACTGCCCGTTTCACCTTGGCGATTACCACGTTTTGTGTTTTTGTTTGTTTTGGCCATATTTTAATCTCCTATATGACGAGCTTTCCCATTCCTCAAGTCCGTCATGTTTTAAATATAGGCCACCATACTATAAAAAACAAAAAAAAGAATTAGTTTTAAGAGAAATTAATTGAATATTAACAACTCGCTAACACTATGCTAACAAAAGAATTAACCACGAGGGGCTTTTGCAGGATCTATTGGCGTTCCATTTTGAAACACCATAAAGGTCAAAAGCGGTTTACCTGTAATAGCATCAAGCCCTACCGTACCCAACTTTTCGCCAGACGTTACATAATCGCTTTTGCTCACCGAAATTTCGCTTAAGCCTGTATACACATACATGTGTCCTGTCTGCGACTGGACGAACACAACTTTTCCAAAACCGCGGTACAAGCCGCTGAACATTACTGTGCCGGAACGCACCGCTGTAACTTGCTCATTCTTCCTTGCAGAAAGCTGAACGCCGGAAACTTTTCCGGTAACATAGATTACTTCAGGATTCTCTACAGGCCACAGCAAAGAAGAGTCGCCTTTTTTGTCTGAATAAGTTCTTGGGTCGGCAACTTCAAGGGAAGGTGATTTTTTTTCCCCATCAAGAACAAGGGAATCTCCTCCAGAGTTATCTAGCGGTATCTTTATTTTTTGACCAACTTTCAATGTGTCAGAAGAATCCAGCCCGTTCATGGACAAAAGTTCATCAACGCTTATTCCGTTTCGTCTGGCAATGCTGTAGAAAGTATCTCCTTTGGTAACAGTGTATAAATCGGTTCCACCTGGAATCAGCAGTTTTTGCCCCACCTTCAAAGTGTCTTTTTCGCTCATGCGATTTGCGCTGCAAAGTTCAGAAACCGATATTCCGTAGTTCCTGCTTATGGAATACAAAGTTTCACCTTTTGATACAGTGTGCGTGGCAGAAAAAAACAGAGAGGAAAAACAAATGCCAAAAATCAATACACCAAAGGAAAGTTTCTTCATATCGCTTATTTATCGGCAGAAAAAACAAAGGCAATTAGTTGAATTCACAAAAAAAATCCGCCACACGAATTCCGCTGACAACGTTTCCTTTTGGATATAAACGCAACAAATTTGACCTTCCATCTCGCAAATGGTTGGACGTTATCCCGTGATTTATGGAACTGTCTGCCTCGACAAATGCGGCTATATGATCTGCAACACGAATCAAAGCACCGTCCACGGGGGAATATTCCGGGGTGTTGTACAATTCATTCAATTCCTCAAATTCCACTTTAACAGTTTCACCGGCTTCTGCACAGCACGGTTTCCCTTCCAAAGCAGACGAAAGCAATGTGTTTTCCTTCGGAACCCGGATTCTGTTGGAAAACTCGTCATTTATCAAATACAGCAGTTCATCCCGAAAACAACTGTCCATCAAAGGTTCAAGTTCCTGCGCAACTATAACGTCTTCTATATGCTTGACAATCGAAGGCAGCTCATCAGTAGCCTGCTTGACAGGAGAGATTATATCCCTTGTCACTGCCTCCGGCAAATCATGAAAAAGAGCCGCAAAAAAATTGTTATAGCGGCGGGAAGGCGAAAAATCAGCCCCGCTATGCCTTTCCAAAATCAACGTCAGAATTGCCACAAAAAACGAGTGTCCAAGAACGCTTGTCTTAGGAATGCGCGGCGT